>JAGLDB010000013.1 GCA_023145935.1 Candidatus Sabulitectum sp.
CGCATGGGACCCATGTGCCTGCCTGTTTACGATATCATGGATTCATTAAAAGACAACTACGAGAATGTTGTTTTCCGCGACATGGACTTTGACGGCCCTGCAGGACACAACATAATATCACTTCCTGAATGCAGAAGATTCAATGGCCTCCCTTTCACGATCTATTACAAGAACGGCAAAGTTGCTGCTGCCACAACCAGTCTTCAAAACAAAAAGCAGATAAAGGAAATACTTGACCGGGAGTTTGTATAGCAACCATCCGGGAGGACAATCCATGAACAATAAATATGATGTGATCGTGATTGGTGCAGGTCCTGCCGGGCTCACAGCTGGTATCTATCTTTCCCGTGCCAGACTCAGTGTTCTTATTGTGGATTCGGGTACAGCAGGAGGCCAGATGGTCATGTCATACACTGTTGCCAACTATCCGGGAGTAGAAACAACTTCAGGGTGGAACATCTCCCAGACAATGCTTCGCCAGGCAAAATCTTTCGGCTGCAAAGTTATGACCCAGTCCCCTGTTCTTGGTATCGACCTGTCCAGTGAACTGAAATCAGTTGAAGTGGAAGATGAAGGTACATTCCACGCCGGAGCAGTTATTCTGGCCACAGGCGGCGTGCCAAGGGAACTAGGCATGAAAAGCGAGCAGCAGTACAAAGGTATCGGAATATCTTACTGCGCCACCTGCGATGGTGATTTCTTCACAGACAAAGAGATCGTTGCTATTGGAGGGGGAAACTCTGCACTGGAAGAGGCGGTCGGTCTAACCAAATATGCCTCAAAAGTCACCATTGTTCATGAGTTTGATCACTTTCAGGCTCAGCCCTGGATAGTTGAGGAAGCAAGAAAGAATGAAAAGATTCACTTCCTGATGGCCAAGGACATTGTTGACTTCACAGGTGATGAGCATCTTGAAAAGGTAATTGTGGCCTCTAAAACCACAGGTGAGAAGACTGAAATATCCGCTTCCGGTTGTTTTATTTTCATAGGATATGTGCCCAACACCGGTATCTTCCAGGGCATAATTAATATGAATGACCGAGGTGAGGTATTAACCGATCAGCTTATGAATACCAATGTGCCCGGTGTATTCGCCGCTGGTGACCTGCGAGAGAAACGCTACCGGCAGATTACCACCTCTGTGTCAGACGGCACCATTGCTGCACTGTCAGCAATTGACTTCCTTCAGCAGAAGAAAACAGCAGAGTAGAATTGAGTTACCTCTGCAGCCCCGGGCTCTGTATCCGGGGCTGCAGGGTTATCATATAGACGATCTCACCAGGCGAAAGCCACCGTCAGCAGTACCAAGAATAAAACTTGTGTAACGGCGACTTGCGGAACGGCAGGACATTGGAAAGGCGGGCCAGCTGCCACCCCGGACTACACCAATGTAAGATCCGGATGATCCCCGGGCACTTCCATCGGCGGGAGCTCCATTGTAACTGTCATAATACCAGTCATAGCACCATTCACCTGAATTGCCGCTCATATCATATAGACCCCAGTCATTCGGTTGCTTTGTGGCAACAGGATGGGCAACAAAGTCGGAGTTCAGGCGATGCCAGCAGAAGTCATCCACTACACTCTCTGAATCGCTGTCCCCCCAGTAAAATAATGTTGTGGTTCCAGCCCGGCAGGCATACTCCCACTCTGACTCAGTGGGAAGGCGATAATGATGGGAACGATCAATATCGTTAAGCCTTCGTATGAAGTCATCACAGTCATACCATGAAACACGGTACATGGGATAATCCTCTCCCTGCCCCTTATCCATGTTCCGGTTCTCAAAAGCAGTCTCGCCCATGACCTCTTCCCACATTCCCTGTGTTACCTCTGTTGTCATTATCTCAAAAGCAGATATCTCTACAGAATGCTGAGGCTGCTCATCAACTGGAATTCCCTCTGAAGCAGTAGAGCCCATGAGAAAATTACCTGACGGGATACAGGCAAATTCCATGCCAGCCAGAGGGCCTGCTGATACAGAACCGGCAACAACTGCTGAAGAAGATACATCTCCCTGGAACTTGAAAAGAGCAAATATTAAAAGAAGTATCCAGATCCGTGGGCGGAGCAGATAAAGAAAATACAAGGACATTATTCATCCCCTTTCTTTGGAATTGTGAACTGATCATTCTGAAAAGCATCGCCTCCAAGCCATATATCTATCTTGATACCACTGCCGATACTTGAAACATCGCAGTGTTTCACCTGCCACCCAAGCAGATTGAGACGGGACGCTCCCAGCATATCGTGACCTGTCATAGAGCCGTAGTAGCCAGCCAGTTCAGGTCTCTTCCTGCTGTTCAACTTCTGTTCGATCCTGCTCAGTTCCTCCTGGGTATGTGTGTTCTCATCAAGAAAACAGAGATGGAGCCCATTCTCTTCCTGGTGAAGGGAAATAACAAGCCGTCTGGGGTCATCCTCCAGAAGGAAACTGGATATTTCGCCTACAAGATGAAGAATCAAGTCTTTTCTTTTCATAGCAGTTACTCCAAAAAGTTGCTCACTTGAAACCGGAATTCCTGGATCGGTACCAGGCAATTACTGAAACTATCAATGTGGCGGTCAAACCACCTGCAAAACCATTGTTGTACAGATTCATGCCGCCCTGCCAGGATCCTGTCTGGTGAACAAGAACCAGATGTATGAATCCGGCAACAAGGCCTGTAACAATTCCAAATGCCCCTGCAAGAGGTGCAAGAGTAGTACAGAAGATAACTGCCAGAAGAACTCCCGGAGAGGTTAGAGCTTTACCGAAAACCAATGACGCCGCAATCACCCCAACCACCACGGGCCATGAGTTTCTCAGGTGGGTTCCGAATGCTCCAAACCCTATGATGGTCAGCAGTCCTCCAATTGTAGGACCGTTAAAATCACCGCCAATGATCAGAATGTAGGCAGAGCCAGCAAGACCAATAAGACCGGCGTTGATCAAAGAGCCTCCAACGGATTCAAGATCCATGAAATCAGAAGGCAATCTACCTGTATGCTTCTGTATGGCAAGCAGATCTTTCCAGCTGTTCTTTCCAGCGGAAAAAATGCCAACACAGATCAATATCACTGAAAGAACAGGAACCATGAACATAAGAAGAACTGATTCACTTGTATGCCACTGCATAATGCTCGCAAATTCATACCCTCCTGCTCTAAAGAAAGAAGCTGCAAACAGAGCGAAGAAGCCACATGTCAACCCGATGTTGTACAAACTGTACCCCTGATGGAAGTGAAGTACTGAAACTGCTATTGCAGGAAGCATAAAACCTGTAGCAATGCCAGCACCGGTTCCCACTGCCACTGCGGACAGGCCACTAAGCCCCATTTCAACTGTTACCATACTGACCAGAGGGCCCAGAGCAGTTCCAAACAGAGCTATTATCAGGTATTCAGAGAATGTTTTCCCTGCCAGTTTCCCAGCAAGGTAAACACCAAAAATAATGGGAAGAATGTTAACCGGTGTTTTGCCGAAGAGTGCAAAACCCATCATGGTAAATATCGCTGCAAAAGTAGCACCGGATAACTGAACTTTGGCGATCAGTATTAGAATCAGTGCGGTAATTCCCACTGCTGCAGCGTTAACAAGAGAGGCGCCAATACCTGCTTCACTAATGTAATCACTGATAAGCCTTGCCGGTCGGAACTGCAGTTCAATAAATCCGTTAAATGCAGTGCCCGCACCATCTACAGCAATACCTGTAACAATGAAAGAGAACATGATAAATACAAGAAGGAACAGCAGTGTTTTGTTCTGGTTTACTATAACATTCTCCTTCACTTTTCCTGCCTGCCAGGTTTACTCCACTGATCTTACAAGGCGGAAACCAAGGCTCAGATTCCTGCGATCACCGGTGAAGAAGTGCCGGAAAGCAGAACGGCAATGCTCCTGTTCACTTCTCCAGCTGCCACCTCGAACAACACACCTGGATACTGTACTGTCTGACCAGGCCGAGCCATCAAGGGGGGCTCCTGAATAGTTGATGTGGTAAGCATCTTCACACCATTCATAAACATTACCACTCATATCGTACAGTCCCCATTCGTTGGGGTTCAGAAGAGCCACAGGATTTGTAGTTTCACCTGAGTTGTTACCACACCAGCAATACAGATCTATGGTTTGCGGTAAAGAACGAATTCCCCAGTAATAACGGGTTGATGTTTCAGCTCTGCACCCGTATTCCCATTCTGCTTCAGTAGGCAACCGGTAGGTATTGCCTCCTCTGTCAAGCTCATTTAATGCAATTATGAAATCCTGACAGTCATGCCAGCTGATGTAATGCATGGGATAATCGGGTCCTTCACCCTTCAGGGGCAGGTCAGGGTTAACCCTGTCTCTGCATTCTCTTATACTGGTTCCCATAACCTCAAACCACATTCCCTGTGTTACTTCCGTGGTCATCATCTCAAATGCAGCGATCTCTACGGTATGGCGCGGACCTTCATTCGCAGCACGATCAACCTCGGAATCAGGAGATCCCATTAGAAAGCTTCCAGATGGTATGTACGAGAACTCCATACCACTCACAGGGCCGGCGTTCACATCTCCCGCTAAGATTCCTGGTGAATCTGAACTTCGCCCGGGATCACTCTGTGCCATGCTTCCATGCAAAACAAAATTCGGTAGAATTAAAACAAGGGCTAACAGCGCATTTGCAATTATCATGCTTCCTCCTTTATGCGATATGCTCTGTACAATGGCTGAACTGCTTCATTCGAGTCAAGCCCTGTCTGCATGCCGGATAAAACTGAATCGCTGTAAATGACCAGAATGTACTATTAACTTCCCGATGGTTTGGCAAAAAGAGTTGATTCCATCTCTTCGAGACTCTCTGCCAGAAACGCCCTGGCATCTTCAATCGCGCTGTTGTAAACCACAGGTGAAAATTTCTTTATGAAAAAATCAAGGATCATCCCTGCTCGGAATTCAGATAATTCCTGCTCAAACTGCTCTTCAAAGAAAGCTGCTATTTCTCTGATAAGCGCTTTTCTTTCCTCCAACGAGATCTCTGCATCTCCAGGCAGTCTTTGATTCATGCATCCTCCCTTGAAACCCTGCCTTCTCAAAATACCCGTATGACTTCAGAATAAGCAGTGCCGATGATCTTAATATACCAGCCGGTGCTTTAACACACCGACTGGCCTCATCTCTGCAAGTACCTATTCAGGCAACTCAAGAATGTAGATCTGCTGGAAAAGCTCAGGGTTGATGGAAAATGCGATTATACCCTGCTCATCTATATTGAAGTCCCAGAAAACTGCATCGTCTCCTGCTTCTGGAACTGAGGCTGTAAACAATTCTTCACCGGCAGCATTGTAAACATCAAATACAGGTTCAAGAACAGTTCCTCTGCGCACCCAGACTCTGCCCGCTCCATCAACTTCTATTTCACTGATGGAACTCCTGTAAGGATCTGCATTGTACTCCATTACAACTCCACCTGCACCTATGCTTTCCAGATAGGCAACAACATAGAGTTCCTCGTCAAGAATCTCCTCTGCTGATTTCTCTGCCCTTTCAACATCCTTTTCCACCTCAAAGAACAACTCGCCATCAGGTCTGTAACCCTGTACAAGATAGATTTCACTGGTTAATTCAGCGATGTACACATTGCCGGATCTGTCAGCGGTGAATACGTGACCCATGTGGCTGTTCTGTAAAAGGGCGGTCAAATCATTGCGATCAAATGGAAATTCATACTCCCAGTACTTTATAACGGGCTCCTCCCCCTCTTCATATCTTCCAATGAATGTAGTGCAAGTGAGGTCTCCACTCTCATTGGGAAGCACTTCAAGTCTCATGGCTGCATAAGCATTTCCATCTGCGCCGATTGTGTTCATTGGAGGGTTACTGAAAAAAGGAGTGACAATTCCAAGCCATTCACCCTCTGGTGTAAAGGCATGCATTCCACCGCTGAAGGGAGTCTCCACAAAAATTCTGCCGTCGCCTACAACGGTCATAGACATAGGATTCCGGATTTCACCCGGGCCATCTCCTTCATTTGATATCTGCCTGATAAACTCGCCACTCGGGTTGTAAACCCTCACGCAGCAGGCGGAACGATCAAGAACAAGAATGTTACCATCCAGATCGTGGTCGATCTGCTGCACAGATCCCAGCACATAATTGCTGTCACCCAGTTCAACTCCGATGGTACCAACGATACTCAATTCGACCATCTGCTCTGTAGAATCACTGATCTCTCCCGGTGATTCGCGAAATTCCTCATATCCGCATCCAGCTAGAATCATCAGAGAAATTACAACAAAAACACTCAATCTTTTGATCATTCTATCTCCTTTGCTTGACCGCTTAAAAAAGCAAGACACTCCCGAAACATCAACTGTTACAACTATAGTGCAGCAATAACAAATGTAAAGCGTTTCAGAAATTAATTTACAGATATTTGTGTATTCTGGTGAATTCAGTTATCTTTTTGAAGTAAATCTACTGAAAGGAAAATAGTGTCACAGAACTGCATCCAGGTGAAAGATCTAACAAAAGCCTACTCAGATGTCACCGCGGTGAACAACATCAGCTTTGAAGTGCGTACCGGGGAAATACTTGGCATTCTCGGGCCGAATGGTTCCGGCAAGACTACAACTCTTAAATCCATCCTTGGTTTGATCGAATTCGACAAAGGTTCAATTGAGGTGAACGGTCTGTCCGTAAGGAAAAATAGAAACGAGATCCTGACCAATGTCGGCGCAATTCTCGAAGGTGCAAGAAATATCTACTGGCATCTCACTCCCATGGAAAACCTTACTTACTTTGCAGGCATAAGGGGCATTCCCAGAAAAGACATTGTAGATCGGGCAGAATACCTTCTTGAAAGTCTAGAACTTACCGATGTAGCAAACAAAGAGATTAGACAGTTTTCAGCAGGGATGAAGCAGAAGTGTGCCCTTGCCTGCGCCTTCATACATGACCCTTCGATCCTTCTTCTGGATGAACCCACTCTGGGGCTGGATGTAGAGATCACAAGAACCATCATGGACTGGCTGGTAGATGTGGTTGAGAAGGAGGGAAAAACAATTCTTATCACATCCCACAACATGGATTTTGTGGAAAACATCTGCAAGCGAATTCTTATCATCCGCAAGGGTGAGATCATCTCCCACGAAACCGTGAAATCACTCAAAGAAAAGTTCGCCAGAAAACATTTCCTTATTGATCTCCAGAACAAACCCCATGAAGCACTTGTTGAAAGTGTATCATCTCTGGGCTCCACTTCCATCTCAGGCAATTCTATTAAAGTTGAATTGAAGACACTGGATCATCTGCTTCCTCTGCTGACTGCCCTGGATGAATCAGGAATCAAGATGCTGAATTTCAAAAGTGTAGAGAATGACCTGGAAGACATCTTCCTCGAGGTGATCAGGGAGGAAACAGAATGAAAACACTTAATCTCTTTGGTGCTGAAGGCAGGATGATGTACTGGAGCCTCCGCAGGTACATGTTCAACACCGTTGCAATGGTGGCTGTGCTGTTCCTTATTTTCATGGGAATGTTCTGGGGAGTGAAGACCATTGGCGGCTCAGGGGTAACAGGTGATTCTCTGGACAGCATGCTGGTTGGCTACATTCTGTGGGTCAGCGCAATGCTTGCCCTTGGAAATACCGGTGGTGAAATACTAAGTGAGTCTCAGAGGGGAACCCTCGAGCAGCTATACCTTTCTCCGCTTGGTGCCCACCGTATCTTTTTCTTCCGGGCGATTGTCAATATTCTTTTCAACTTTATCATCATGACTATCATGCTCTACCTTTCCATGGCTGCCACAGGCAGGTGGATGACGATCAATCTACTCTACCTTTACGGAATGGTTTTTCTGTCCACACTGTCATTGGTAGGGATCAGTTTTATGATGGGCGGGCTTGGTTTGATACACAAGAAGATAAGTTCAGTGAACGGGATACTCTCATTCGGTCTGATAGGCCTGATGCTTCTTCCAACCTACCCCATAACACCGTATGCTTTTCTGCCATTCATCGCAGGAGCCGCAGCAGTAAGGAATCATATAGTGCTGGGTGCAAACTTCCCCGGATGGTGGTACCTGTTCATAGCCGCCAACAGCATTTTCTATATGGTTCTGGGGCTGATTGTTTTCAAGAAAATGGAGAAAAAGGCACGAAAACTGAATAAGATGAATCAGTACTAAATAAGTGTTAAGCAGGTTTACCCACTCTGTGCCAGTTACAGCTGATGAATAATTGACCTTGGCTTGTTCTCAAGCTATAGTCTTAAGTTGTTGCGAGTAGTACTCATAAAGATATGGTAAATACTCGTGAGCAGGTATTCATCTCTTCAAGGGGGAAACTGTGATAACATTTCGTTCAGGTTTATTAATTTCATTTGTACTGGCTCTGTTAATTGTTCCTGCAGCCAATGGTGGGTTGTTTGCAGGTCTTCAGGGAGGGGCACCGCCCACTTATTTTTCGGAGCTTGACAGCTTTCCGGATGTGACCTGGGCACAACACTTCAGCTTCGATGTACTGGGTGCTGCAGCCACCCCGGAGGACACCCTCTACCTTTGCAGCAGTGAATTCAACACAGACCTGTATAAGGCTACCTTAAATATGTCACCGGAATTTATTGCGGAAATCAGTGAGAGCATGCAGAGTCTGGCTTTTGGAAGAGATACGCTGTGGGGATTCTCCAACTTTGCTTCTGAAAAAGGTATCTACTCCATAGACACTCAGACTGGCCAGGCAACTCTTGAAATTGATACCTATACAGGAACAGGCTACAGATTCTTCGCACTGGGGTACAACCCTGTGGACGATATGCTTTACGGCTATACCGAGTATGGAACATCGGGTCTCTACTCTATTAACATTGATACCGGAGACATGGTGCAGATAGTTGGCACAATTCCTGCTACCAATGGTCAGGGGCGGGGCTTGGCAGTGGGCAATAATACTGTTTACCTCACTGCTACCAGAGGTGACGATGGAATTCCCTACTATGCATATGACCTTTCTCAGGGTACAAATGGAGATTGGGCGGAATTTACAAATCCCTACCCCACCTACCACTCAACCGGTGGAGCCGCATGGTTATCAGATGCCGCAGGTATTGATGATCATAACAGTGCATCAGACGATGAAAATCTTCTTTATCTATCCATCTCACCAAATCCTGTAATAGGATCTGCCTCCTTCGATTTTCAACTGCCTGTGGCTGGAACTGCAAACCTGACCATCTACGATACATCAGGTCGAATCCAGTCAACTTTGATGAATGGTGCATTTGAAACTGGCTCAGGTGAGGCGTTATGGAATTCAGATCTGTCTTCTGGGATCTACATTGCAGTTCTCCGCTCTGGAACTCTCACCACATCGCAGGTATTTGTTCTGATGAAATAGAGCCGACAGCTATTTTGAGAGGGAAGTGGCCGCAGTACGAAATCACATAGTGTATGTGGCCAGCTTCCCTGGATAGTGGTAATGAAAGATGGAGTAGACTACATTGAACACAACTCTAGTACTCGAGTTATCTCAGCAAACAGATTCCTGAATGCATTTGTATAACCCTGGAGAAATCGACCTCCAGGGTTCATTGATCTAATTGGGTATTGAGCAGAGAAAAACCAGAGGTTCATCGCCGGTGTTCACAAAACCGTGTTCCTCATTGGGAAGCACAAGAGCCACACTTCCCGCAGTGATGTCATGAATACCATGGTGATGTCTTATGTACCCGGTTCCGGAAAGCACATATATCTCGTGCTCCCAGTTGTGGGTGTGATAAGGAGTATTTCCTCCTGGCTCGATAACAAATTGCCTCATGATGAAATTAGGAGCGCCGTCCGCTGCAGAGACTAAAACTCGCTTACAGACACCCACAGTTCCTTCAGTATCGATCTTCTCAATTGATACATCTGTAAACCTGCGAACTATCATGAGACCTCGGATTCCGTAAGAACCTCTAAGACAAAAACAGGAAGAGTCGCCTCTATGTGCTTTGCAACTGCGCATTGCTCGGCTGAACGGATCAGGGGTGCATGGTACTTCTGTGGAAATGCATCAGGAACAATAATGTTGATCTTTACCTTGCCGATCATTCTTTTTACCGGGTCAACTTCTGTGGACATGGTAAGAGATACATTCTCTGTTGACAAGCCGCGATGCTGACAAAAAGAAAGAACATAAATCCCCGCACAGGTTGCCATGGATGCAAGGAAAAGGGTGAAAGGTTCCGGTGCTGCTCCCTCTCCACCACCTTGAACAGCCTGGTCTGTTTCTATTGTGAAACCTTGAGTAACTGCATCCACTCTTTTCCCACCTGGGAATACTACTTTCATGTCCATCTTTAACCACTCCTGAATTTTAATATATGCAAAGGATCTGCTTCATCTCTGTTACATAACTATTGTCGGGTTAAAACACTAAGTGATTACATAAGTTCCCTGGCAAAGACAAAAGCGATTACCAGTGCGAAAACAGCCACTACGCCAAGAATTGAAAGTATGCGTTTTCTCTTGATGCCCGATTGAAATTCTTCCGGAAATTCCTCAAGCGATATCTTCCCGCAAGTGGGACAGTTGTAGGATGCAGTAGAATTGGCGATTAGTAAACCAATCAGTCCTGCGTATCTTCCAATACTGCCTGTGTTCGATTTGTATACCTGCTGCTCATGACATCTGGGGCAAAGCTGTTTCATACTTGTTTCTCCTTTTTCTTAAATTTCGAGCTAAAATACAAGGGGGTGACCGTTCAGGCCACCCCCTCTACAAGCAAGCTATTCTATGTGATGGTTATTGTTACCGTGGATGTTCCAACAGCGGCTCCCTGTATTGTCTCTCCAAGCAGGAAATTCTCCACTGTTTCAGCAACTTCATCTATCTCCACTGTATCTTCCCTGATTCGTATCCGGGTAATAACGCCAGAACTGTCTACTGTGATCTCGAACACGACCTCACCAGGGGCAAGAACGTCACCATTGGCATTCAGTTCAGTGATCAGATCGAGAATAACAGATCTGAACACCGATGGCCTTGCATCAAGGTAATCACTGATACCACCAAGAGTTGCTGAATATGAAGGAATGTATTCAGATGCAATCTCATCACAGCATTCTTCTCTCTCAGTACTTACTGCCCCGTTCAAATGCTGCGCACCGCCACCGCCGCCATACCCAACAGGAGAAGGAGAAGCTGTTCTGAACATAGTAGACGAGGAGCCGGATTGAACAACACCAGGACTACCGAAAATACCCGAATAGCTCACGCCCTCCGGCATGTTCACTGGAATTCCAATGGTTTCAGGATTGCTTCCATCTGTTCTTTCATAACTGTCCACTGCTACAAAGGCAGTCTGTTCGCACAACACAGAATAATCAAGAGACACTCCTATGATCTGTTCAAGAAGACCATCCGCCGGTTTCCCTCTGTAGCCGGAATCAAGCACAAGACGGTTAAGATGGTGGATCTTCTGCCTGGCCCAAAGTCTGTCAGCCGCCTCAGATCCCCCACGCGAAACAAGCCTTACATCAACCGTTCTTTCCCAGTGTCTGCCATTCAGGGTTCCTGTGATGGTTATTTCGTCCCTGCCTGGCTCATCGTAACGACCAACCACAACCAGCGGCTCTCCGTCGTAAAGGTCACGAATCTCTCGGGGGTACACTTCTGTAACATCAAGATTTCCCCAGTCTATCTCTATGTTTACCAGGTAGGGGCTGTTTATCTTGTTGTAAACATCCTCCACTGCAGTCTTGGGATCCTGATCAAGCCCCACGTATACAGCGTAGCCTCTGCCCTCTTCAGCAAGACCTTCAATAAGATACCTGTTTACGCTTGACCCCACACCAATGCTGAACAGCCTTGTGTGCTGGCCAAGGGTCGTTCTAAGCTCTGAAAGAATCTCAGCTTCGTTTCCTATGTAGCCGTCGGTGAGGAAAATGATGTATCGCATTCTTTCAGGGTCTTCAGGGTATCCAACACAAGCCCTAACACCCTCGATCATCATAGTTCCACCCATGCCGGACATGGAATTAATGTAGTCGATCCCCCGCCTGACATTTGCAGAAGTATTTTCCATTGGTTCACTGCTCATGGAGCTTGCAGTCTCACTGAATCTCATTATCTGGAAGGAATCATCAGGGTTCATCCCACGAACAAACTGTCTTACAGTTTCCTTTGCCACTTCCATTGGCTGACCGCTCATTGATCCGGAGTTGTCCACCACAAAGAATATCTCTTTAGGTGCAATATGACCGGGATCAACATCAGCATCAGGCTCAAGCATAAGCATGAAGTGCCCACCCATTTCCCCGTTGTGGGAAACAACCCCGGTTCCAATATCATTTCCTGCGGTTCTGTAGGTGAATACAAAATCTCTGTTAGGGATCTCATGTTCTCTGCTCAGCTCTACAACCAGCCTGTCATCCCCCTGTATCTCGGTGCTGACTGCATGATTCAGGGATTCAAATTCCCGGATAGGAAAACCGGGGTCAAGGGTCAACGAGAGTTCGATGTCATATCCGCTTCTGGTATCTTCAAGTACGATCTCAGGTGTTATGCGATCCACATCCGAAACACCATCGGGGCTGAAACGGGGACCAACAACCATAGGGTAAACCACTTCCCATGCACCATCATTGTAATCCACAGGAGCAGCGTACATTATCTCGATCACAATATCATCACCGGGAAGAATGTTTCCAACTGTCTGGGTGAAGATGTTAGGTCTTTCCTGCTCCAGCAGAGCAGCAGTTCTGCCCTGACTGATGGCCTCCTGATAAATTCTCTGGGCCTCCTGTCTCTCCTTGATCTCGCCTTCAATTCTTCTGTCTCCTATTTCCATATCCATGCTGTATACAGCACCGCTCTCCGGCAGCGGAAACACATACACTGCTTCTATGGGATACGAATACGGATTACCGTAGACCTGTCTTACAGTAACCAGTTGTATGGAACCATCCACTGTTATGTGAGCCTCTGTATGCTCCAGTGGAAGATCAGAAACAATTCCATCTTCATCCATAACTATCATCCTGGAATAATCGTCTGAAGGCATCACCATCAGAAGCGCGCTCAAGCCAAGTACTGCACCAATCATTGTTCTCTCCTTTCAAGAGTTGAACCATTTATGATGATGTTACCCCGCTGACGGTGATATATTCCTGAAAACCTGGAAAGGACTTTTCATGATCACTGTAAACGAAGACAAACTGGAGTGGCATCACGGAATGACCATCCGGGATATACTGAATGCAAAGAACTACAAATTCAAAATGCTTGTAACGAAGATAAACGGCACCCTTGTAAAGCGCGTTGACTATGACACAACAACAGTTCCGGATCAGGCTGATGTAAAAGTAATACATCTTATATCCGGTGGCTAAACCATGAATTCTTCCAGATCTGCCCGTTTTCTGCTTCTTGTCACAGCTGCTATCTGGGGTTTTGCCTTTGTAGCCCAGCGAGCAGGCATGGATCACATGGGACCCATGGTTTTCAACACCATAAGGTTCGGCCTGGGTTCGATCATCCTGTATCCCATATTCAGAAAGCACATAAACCGGAGATACCTAAAACAGGCTGTTTTCGCCGGTTCAATCCTCTTTGTGGGAGCTGCCCTGCAACAGTGGGGAGTTGTTTACACAACGGCTGGTAAAGCTGGTTTCATCACAGGCTTGTACATAGTTTTTGTTCCTCTACTAGGTATTCTTACAGGTTACAGAGAGGGGAGAAAGCTCTGGGCAGGCATCGTTCTATCTCTTGCCGGACTCTGGTTGCTAAGCTTTTCGCAAGGGCTTAAATCAGTTAATCCCGGGGACATTCTGGTGCTGGCAGGTGCTGTAATGTGGGCAATTCATGTAAGACTGATAGGCAGATATGCCCAAAGATATCATGCAGGGGGTTTTGCCGTGATTCAGTTCTCTACAGTTACAATTCTCAGTGCGGTAACAGTTCTTGTACTCAGAGAATCGTGGGGAGGAATTACAGAAGGCTGGCTTCCTCTGGCCTACAGCGGCTTCCTTTCAGTTGGAATAGCATTCACCATTCAGATCTTCGCACAGAAAAAGGTCAAGCCTGCCCCTGCTGCAATGATAATGAGTCTGGAAGCTGTATTCGCAGCAATTGGAGGCTGTTTCATTCTAAATGAAACCCTCACTACCCCTGAACTTGCAGGAACTGCACTGATGTTTACAGGAATGATAATTGCCCAGCTGCCTGGTAGAAAAAAACCCTGACCATTTCCAGTGAACAACTACCAGCAATCATAAACTTGACATTCCAATTCCGATTTTAGCTATTTGTATCATGGCAAAGATAATTTACAGCTTATCCGGAGAAGGTTCAGGGCATTCCTCCCGTTCCCGGGAAATGATAACTCACCTTCTAAAAATGGGACATACAGTAAAAGTAGCCAGTTACAACCGGGGTTACAGCAATCTGAAAGATGATTTCGATGTACTGGAAATCGAAGGATTCTCAATTATCAGCGAGGATAACAAAGTATCTATCGGTAAAACCTTTGCCCAGAATTTCAATACAATTCTGGACAGATATGAAGCATTCAATATTCTTAAGAAGAAGTATTTTAGGGAATTCAAGCCTGACTGCGTAATAACCGATTTTGAACCCATGGCGGCTTATCTGGCCAACGAGCTGGATGTACCGCTGATAACCATCGATAATCAACACCGTATGCGCTACATGGATTTTCCCTGTCCACTGGAATGGAAAGCTGAAGCAATATTTATTGAGAATCTGATCCGGGCAATGATCCCCCGCCCTTGTATTTCCCTGGTAACCACTTTTTATTTTGGTGACAAACGCAACAATAGAACCTATCTGTTTCCGCCGATTCTCAGGCAGTCGGTTCTTGAAGCTAAACCTTCTGCAGGAAATTACATTCTAGTCTACGCAACACAGGAATATGATTCTTTGATCGAATACTTGAAAACCTATAAGAGGGAAAACTTTGTTCTCTATGGTTTCAATAAAGATATGATCGAAGAAAATCTTACTTTCAAATCGTTCAGCCGGGTAGGTTTCCTGGATGATCTAAAAGGATGCAAAGCAGTAATTGCTACTGCGGGTTTTACTTTAATGACAGAATCTTTCTACCTTGGGAAACCATTTCTTGCATTACCCATGAAAGGGCAATTTGAACAGGTCTTAAATGGCTTAATGCTCGAGGAATTGGAATACGGTAAATGTGTACTGGATCTGGAGAGAAACAACATCTCTGCTTTCCTCTACGATATTCCTGAATACACGGAAAACTTAGAATCATATGAACACAAAGATAACAGTGCAATTACTGAAATGCTGGATTTTATCCTGGCAAACGACTGTAAGGTTCTACAAGACTTTCATGAGAAACGCAGAACAATATTTCATATTGATGATAAGCAATGAAATACCATTGTATATCCAGTAAAACCTGACAGTTGTAAGTGTCTCAGTAGATACAGGCATCCAGCAATGCTTGAGCTTCAGCGAGCAGATCAGGTGCTGCCTTTTCAATAAACTTGACATTTCTAGCATGGAAATCTATTGATTTTATCTGCTCTATCATAACAAAACCGGTTACGCCTTCTGCATGAACAGGCAGGTGAAAAGGGTAATTGCGGAATGTTTTTGTCAGTGGGCAAACAAAGGCCAATCCTGTTTTCTGATTGAATAAACTCTTGCTGATAACCAGTACTGGTCTACGCCCACTCTGCTCATGACCGGATTGGGGATCAAAAGAAACAACAACGAAATCTCCATGCTTGGGTATGTAGGCAGCCATTTACCACTCCTCAATTCCTTCAGATTTTCCCCAGTCTGTTTCCTTGACTTTGTAATCTGCAGGGATTTCAGCAACAAGATTCTCTATACAGTACTTCCCCCTGATTCTTCTCACAGGAGTAATTAGAATAGTTCCGTCATCCACTCTGATGCTGACCTCATCTTCCACAGCAAGATCGGCTTCTTCAAGTATGCTCCTGGGAAGTCGTAATCCCTGGCTGTTTCCCCATCTCTGGATTCTGGTATTCATAAACAACCTCCAACGTATAGCCCATGTATAGCCCTCCGCGTCACGCGTGTCAACAAGTAAACTTCCCTTTATGTTTCTACCGGAATTGAATCACCTGTAAAGAAAGAGAAACCAGTATGTACAGTCTGTTGTTATTTTCGCTTACCGCCCACAGTCCCTGATCATTGATGCTTTTTACAAGAAGATGTCGCCTTCTCTGAATTCTCAAAAAAATTGTGATGGATTCGGGTTGGGCGCCAGACTTTCTGCAAACCGCAGAAAGCACTGGAAGTTCTAATTTCAGACGATCACACCAGATCGCATCCCTGAAGCCGCCGAGGTTCGTGCGCGTGACTCAGATCAATTGAATAATGTGAAGCGCAACTACTACTCTGATCCCTTTCTGATTAAGAAAATTCCGTACTCTGTGCAAACATGACAATTGTTTCGTAAAAAGCAAACAACACTAATAGACATGAATTGAAGAGGCTTTCCATGACAGCCAAACACTCATACCTGAACCGAGACCGAGTTCCCGAAGTGATGCCGGTGAGATAACCGCTGAAAACACAGTGGATTGGCACCGTACATCAATGAGAAAACTGTATCCCTCGCGGACGATATCAATAACCTTCCCCTGAAAGTGATTCCTTTCACTGGTATGTCCCCGACGGCAATCCGTGGAAACAACTATTGATTCAGGAGAAATCGCGATGTGCCCTGTTTCCGACTCATACCCCGCTACTACAGAAATTTCAAGACCATCACTAGTAACCGCCTTCTCTTTTTGAAATGATACTGAAAACACATTTTTCATTCCAACAAAAGAAGCCATAAATGGAGTAACCGGTTTAAAAAATATCTCATCTATAGTGCCTTGCTGCTCTATTTCCCCGCAATTGACAACAGCTCCAGCTGTTCCCAGAGACAGGGCATCCGAAAAGTCATGTGTTGCCATGATAAACGTTGTTCCTGTTCTTCTGTGGATATCCTTTAACTCCTGTCTCAGTCGCCCCCTGAACTGAGGATCAAGTGAACTCAACGGTTCATCAAGAAGCACCACTGAAGGATTTGTGGCGAGTGCTCTTGCCAGAGCGGTTCGCTGCTTCTCCCCCCCGCTTAATGTTCCCGGAAATCTGTCCAGCAGGCTGACCAAATCAAGCATCTCCACCACATCCGAAACAGACAAACCGCCCTTTCCGCCCCACTTCTCACCATAGGAAATATTCTGGAGAACCGTAAGGTGTGGAAAAAGAGCACTGTCCTGATAAACAATACCAACATCCCTTTTGCCCGGATTCACATTTGTCACATCACGACCAAATATCTCTATCGAGCCATGCTCCAGCCTGGCAAGCCCTGCAACACTTTCAAGAATAAGTGTTTTGCCCGACCCGGTGGGACCCATAAGTATAAAAAAACTTCCCCTGGGAATCTCCAGATCAACAGGTCCCAGCACGAAAGAAGAAAAGGTACTTCTGATCCCCTTTAGCTTTATCATCCTCTCTCCTTTACCTTTGCAGCCTGTCCTGCTGTAGCAAATCGGAGGGCAATAAACACCAGCAGACTCACCACTACCAGAATAAAGGCTACAGGCTGGCTGTATCGAAGACCATATGCCTCATACCTTTCGTACATCAGAACTGGAGCAATCATGGGATGATACGCCACCACCACCACTGCACCGAATTCACTAAGTGCTCTGGCAGCACTCATTATCAATCCTGCCAGAATACTTCTCCAGGCCAGCGGGAGGGTAATTCTTCTGAAAGTTACAAACCTTGAGGCTCCAAGGCTCATTGAAACATTCTCCAGCCTGGGCGAAACAGAAGCAAACCCCTCCCGAACCGCATTAATAAAAAAGGGCATTGCAACAAATACCATCACTGCGATTATTCCAACCTTGCTACCCATTACCCGTATTCCAAGATCAATCAAAATTCGGCCAAACCAGTGATTACGCCCGGTTACTCCAAGAATCGCGATACCTACCACAGGATGCGGAATAACAATTGGAATATCTACGATGCTCATGAGAAAACGTTTTCCGGGAAACTCTTTTCTTGCCAGCAGGTATGCAAAAGGAATTCCTGCAATAAGACATATGAGAGCAGTCACGCCAGCTGTATAAAGACTAAGCAGCACCGAGTCCACAACAAGTTTATCGGTAAGTGCATCAATTATGGCAGAAGGCTCTGGAGCACTCATCATGCTGGCCATGGGCAACACAAGAAATGCCATTACAACAACGGCCGAAACAATACTTACCCAGAAGAATACCCCCTTGTTAAGCATGCGGGCTATTCAGTAAAAACGACAATTGAAGCAGGTATTTCTGCAAACACAGTATTTGGTGAAACTCTAACAGGAGAAAATGGTGGCTGACCCATTTCTGCAAGCACCGCCAAGCCACCGTCGGAGCTAAGAAGGAAAGCAACAAGAGCTTCAGCGGCTTCCAGGTTTGGAGCATCTCTGAGAATTGTTACACCATAGGCAATGGGAGCGCCTGTCACAGTTCTGGTCGACCCCGGCTGACTTCCGGCGACCTCGGTGGAAACAGTCGCGTAAAACTCTGCCATATCAGGATTACCAAGATTCACGTCCGCAGGCAATTCTATGTAGTCCAGGTTGTGCTGAACTGCTACTGAAAGGTACTCGAAAGCATAATCAAGATGGCCACTCTGAAGCAGCGATATCAATTCAACAGACTTCGGTCTGATGTTGGCTTCATTTCTTCCGCTGATCAGCTCTTCATAAAGGCCATCCTGCTGGTAATAACTCTCGGTAAGTTGAAGAGTAAGCAGCGTTCTGTAACCGCACGGATCGGCGTTCGGGTCTGAGTGTCCCCACTGAACACCGTCACGACCAAGAATTTCAAACCAGTTGTCAGAATTAACTTCTGAAGCAAATCTGCTGTCAGGCACATAACAAAGAACCATCTGGTTTGTTGCAAAAACACAATTCCAGTCAGTATACTGATCAATAAGCATATAATCAATAACTCTGTAGTCAGCCGAAGCCATCACATCGCACTGACGGTCAAGCTCTGTTATCTTTCGTGCACAGGCAACACTTCCACCTGGCTCCCGCTGCAGATCAACATCAGGATACATCTCTTCAAACATCTCTTCAATGGTCTCGAAAGGAACTGTAAGACTGCCGGCGTGAAACATGGTGATCACACCCTGAGGAACTGCCATACTCACAAAAGCAAATGTCATTACTGCAAAGAACGCTTTTCTCATTTTTTTCTCCTGATTACATCTAACAGATCAGCCTGATTACCATCTGTGAAGAGTCGAATATACCGATATTCCCCAAGGACACAACGCCAGGAGCACGCCCGAAAATAGAACATTAGCATCAGTAACCACACGAAGGGCTATAAACCAATTAATTATCGGCGAATAGCACTACTGGTTACCTTACTAATATCTGATTCAGGGAAAGAAATACAATTGTCGGTATGGAAGAAGAATCCTTTACATTTACCGGGCCCCATCTTGGTATCAGCTACAATATCTATTTCTAACAGCAAAACCTTCTCCGAAAACACTCCCCCGCCTGGCAAGGGAATACAAAATTGCATTAACAAAACTGGATTGATCCTGACATGAATGAAGATAGAGAAAAACCAGTCTCCTTCAGCTTCAGCTTTTTCACTGATCGTTTCAACGAAAATGTGAAATGGAATCAGGTATATTCAGGTTTGAATTCAAAAATCGCTTAAAACAAAAGAGGAATCACAATGTATATCATGCTGCATATTTTCCTGACTGCCTCGCTTATGTCAACAGGGCTCAATACTGTTGATGTGTTTCACAAGGAGATGCCACCATCTCAGCAGACACTTGAAATGGTCAACACAGTTCTCTCTGAATTCGCTGACGAGTACGAGATCGCATACCACCTGATCACCGACACCGCTTCTTCAGGGATTATCCAGCAGTACAATCTGCCGGGTACTCACTTCCCTTTTGCCATAACAGTTAATGAAAAGTACTCAGCCACTATCAACGAGGAAACAATCTTCTTTGTACACTTCCCCCTGTTCATGCACGGAATCGGCAGACATGAGGGCAACTGGTCCATGGATCATCTCCAGCAAGTTCTTGCTAACACTTCGCTTTTGATAGATGAGAACATACCTCCAGTTCTTGACGAATCAGAGGAAACAACGGAATGCCCCGAGGAAGAATAGAAGACCGCACCCACAAAAACGAAACGTCAATGAGATTAACGCCCTTACTTATTGAGGCCTGCGAGACTAAACAGTCTGGTATACTGATCCAGACACTTGCTAGAGCCCGTCCGAAAAGGCATTCTTCTCAGAGTCCAATCCGGTTTGACAGTAGAAAACAGTGCATTTCTCGAACAACCAGGTATAATTTCACACCTGGTTCGGGTATTCAGGCAACACTCCCAGGTCATCGCTGTCGAAGAATACACCCCCTCCATTCGAGTTGCATAACTCTATACGGAACAAAGAGGCATCCTGATTCAGGATGCTTGAAGCATTTTTGCCCTTTCTTGCCTTTGCCTTTTCTCGTTCCTTTCTTCAACAATAATCATCTGTCTGAAATTGTATACAATCACTTTCTGAAGCATCTCAAGCCTAACCGATTCAATGTTACGACGGCGAAGCTTGCCGAACCCAAGCACATCTTTCAACACAAACATGAGAGACTCAACTGCTGAACGCATTCTACGAGCTTCAGTTAATTCTTTGCTTATCCAATCCATGTCTGAAGTAAGCTTTTTACCCTTCGCCCCGTTGATACTGACCCAGTTAACACCTTCAGCTTTTACTTTTCTTACTCCTTGATTTGAGGAATACCCGTCATCAGCACTTACGCATGATGGTACAACTCCCGTATTTTTTATGGATCCTTTCACAAGAGGTAGTAATTGAGGTGAATCAGCTGCATTACCCTCTGGTACAATAAGAACGGTTACAAAACCATTCTGACTTCTACCAAGTTGTGGGCGGTAGCCTACAACTGTCTCACGATCACCTTTTGTGATAAA
>JAGLDB010000130.1 GCA_023145935.1 Candidatus Sabulitectum sp.
CAGATCTTACGGGGACATGAGTCGAATTACACTGGAATTCGACTGGGGCGCCAACATGGACTACACACGGCTTGAGGTGAGAGAGAAGCTGGATGTTGCCAGCTGGTCTCTTCCGGATGCTGCAGAAAGACCTACTATTGTTGACTACGACCCGTCCAGCAGACCGTTCATGGAGATTCTTCTTACCATGGATGGCGGATGGACCGATATCACTGACTTTTCTCGAAGGGTAATAGCCACAAGGATCGAACAGGTGGACGGCGTTGCAGCCTGCGAAGTTGACGGAGAGGCGACTCCGGCAGTTTATGTACGGCTCCGGGACGGGGCCATAGAGGAACTGGGAATAAATCCTGCTTCTATTGCTGCTGCCATTCAGGGAGCCAATGCGGTTTCATCAGGTGGCCAGGTTCGTGATGGAGACAAGGAATTTTTCCTTTCTCTGCAGGGCGAATTTGAATCACTTGAGGATATTGAAAATACTGTGGTTGGTACCCTGGGAACCACTCCACTGCTGCTTGGGTCAATTGCCGATATATACATTTCAGAGAAACCTCCCACGGAGTGGGCCAGCTACAATGGTGAAAGGGCGATCATTCTTCGTGTAAGAAAAATGGCGGAAGCCAACACGGTGGAAGTTGCCGGAGATGTTAAGGATATTCTTGAAGAACTTAACCTTGCCCATGAGGATGTAAGTCTGCAGATAATCCAGAACGATGCTGAGTTCATTGAAGAATCCATCGCCGGTGTTGTTGAAGCTCTGATCCTTGGTGGAATTCTTGCATTCGGAGTTCTTTTCTTCTTCCTCCGGGACTGGAGGAGCCCTCTTATTCTCGGTCTTTCTCTTCCTCTGAGTATCGCACTTGCTCTGTTTTTCCTCTACCTTGCCGGAGTCACGGTTAACATCATGTCTCTGGGGGGTCTTGCTCTGGGAACCGGCCTTCTAGTTGATAATGCGGTTGTGGTTCTAGAGGCCATCTCCAGAAGGCGTGAGAAGGGTGAAGGCAGGGTAAGCGCTGCAACATCAGGAACCGCTGAAGTGGGGCCTGCCATTGTTGCAAGTACCCTTACCACAATTATTGTTTTCTTCCCGGTTGTGTACATGGAGGGCATCACAAGCCAGCTTTTCCGCGATCAGGCTCTTGCTGTGGGCTCCGCTCTTCTGGCAAGTCTTCTTGTTGCGGTAACTGTGATCCCTGCTCTGGCCGCCAGAATAAAGAAGAGTAAGGAAGTTGAAGATGTTACCGGCGGTATGAAAGAGAAGTACGCCGGATCCATGGACAGACTCTTGAACAGAAGGAAAAGAGTGCTGCTGGTTACTTTCATAATAACAGCAGTGGCATTCTTCGGAGCATCAAAGTTGCCTATGCAACTTCTACCTGATACCCCTGCAGATCAGCTTGAAATGACATTCAGTGCTCCGGAGGGTACATCCATGGAGCAGCTTGTTGATCTTTCTGATGTGTTGAATGAACTTGCAGCTCTTGGCGGGGCTCAGTGGACCAGCGGACGAATTGGTGTCAGAGCTGATCAGGGCGTGGATGCTCTTTCAGTGAGTTCATTCGAAAACGCAGATGAAGCGAACAATGCGATCCTTCCCATTCGCAATGGCTGGAACAGTGCTTTCAGTTTCCCTCTTCAGGTTGGCCCCAGGGGAACTCTGCTGGGAGAGATCCTGGGAGGAGGCAGTGGGTTTACCATATATGTTGAAGGTGAAAGCATTGATACTGATCTGCAGGCCGCGCTGGCCCTTGCAGAAGCATCGCAGAACGATGTTGACGGTGTGATAAGTGCCGATGTGAATTATCTGCCTGGAAAACCTGAGATCGTTGTACGACCCGACGGAGAGCTGCTGGAGCTTCTGGGCCTTACTGCCAACGATGTTGCCGATTATCTTGAAAGCCTTTCCAGAGGTATAGTCGCTACTACTTACTACAGACAGGATGAAAAGGTTGATGTGATGCTTCTTTCCGGCAGTGGCGAGGGTATTGCCATCGATTCCATTTTCCAGCGATCTTTAGAGGTAAGTGGAACTCTGGTCCAGGTGGACAGACTGGTTGATACTCATGTGAGGCAGACACCTGGCTTCATCGAACACTACCAGGGTAATCGTGCGGTGGGCGTTTCCATTCAGGGAAGTGGAACCAACATGGCTGGAACTGCAGAGATGATCACCAATTTGTCTGACTCTCTTCTGCGGGGAGAACCGGTTAAACTTAGAACAGGTGCTGAGATAGAGGAAATGGACAGAACAGCGTACAGCCTTATTCTTGCAGCTCTGCTGGCCATTGCACTTGTTTATGTTCTTCTGGCAGTTCAATTTGAGTCATTTATTGAACCTCTTATCATCATGATAACCGTGCCGCTGGGCGTTATAGGTGTTGTGATCGGTCTTGCCGCCTTTGGACAGAGCTGGAATGCCCTGTCAGGTATCGGGTTGGTAATACTGTCAGGTATTGTGGTGAATGATGGAATTCTTCTTGTGGAAAGAATAACTCAGTTGAGGAAAGCGGGAATGCCAGTTCGACAAGCGGTTATCGAGGCCGGCAGAGACAGGTTCCGACCTGTTCTTATGACTACGGTAACAACAGTGCTGGGGCTTCTGCCAATGGCGATCGGGTTCGGTGAGGGAGCAGCCCTGAGACAGCCACTTGCCATTGCAGTGATCTCCGGAATTACAGTTGCCACCCTGCTTACCCTTGTTATCGTGCCTGTGCTTTACAGCGTACTTGTCAGAGAGAAGAAAACCTCGTGATCGCAGGTATTCTCAAACGACCCCGGGGAACTGCAATAATCTATGCGGCTCTCCTCGGGCTTGCTGTTGTAAGCTTCTTTAGAATTCCCATTGAGGGCTCTCCCAGTACTACACTCCCTGAATTGAATGTTGTTACGGGATGGTACGGTGCGGATCCGGAAGCTGTATGTGAGCAGTTAACAAGACCCATAGAGGAAGTTGCCAGACAACTTCGAGGGGTTAAGGATGTTTCCTCTGCTTCCAGCGCCAGTCGAAGTGTGGTAACTGTATCATTTGCCCAGGGTACCGATATGGATGTTGCATCCATGGAGCTTACCGAGCGAATATCCATGATAAGGGATGACCTTCCAGGCAATGTTTCCGCCAGCACCATAACCCAGTCCATACCCAGAGAGATGGAAAGCGAAGGGTTTCTTATCTACGCAATCACCGGTGCTGAAAAATCCATACTTAAGAACCTTGCGGAGGATGTTGTTGTACCCCGCCTGGAGCGGATCGACGGTGTGAGTTCGGTTATTGTGGAGGGGCTTGGTTCTGAAGAGATCCTGATCGATATCGATATGGAAGCCCTCAGATCTCTTGATCTCACTCTGGCACAGGTTGTTTCTTCAATTCAGAATGGAATAGTCGATAGGAATGTAGGGGTAGTTACCGATGTTACTGGTCTGGAAACAGTTCTAAGAGTTTCCAGTGTTCCCATGTCATTATGGGAGATGGAACAACTGGTTGTAAGGCGAAACGGTAGAGATTTTATTACCCTTGATGATATTTCACACGGCATATATCAGAGTTATTCAGAGAATTCAGGGGTAATATTCAGGTACAACGGTCTTGATCAGATAACCATGGAGCTTGACCGCGCCGCTGGCAGCAATGCCGTTCGGGTTGCTTCTGTTACCAGAGATGAGGTCGATAGAATTTTAGAGGACCTTCCGTCTGGTATCGAGCTGGATCTGATCGAGGATGGAACAGAGAGCATAACAGATGACCTGGACGCTCTATCTTGGCGTGCACTTGTTTCACTGGGTTTGATAATGCTTGTTCTGCTCCTGCTGAATCCCAGCCCGTTAACCACACCACTCATTCTAAGTTCTATAGTTTTCAGCAGTGCCCTGGCAGTTACTGCTGTATTCCTAGTGGGTTACAGTATTAATGTGTTAACCCTGAGTGCCCTGGCCATAGCGTTCGGGCTGCTTGTAGACGGTGCTGTTGTAGTGATGGAGGCAATTGCATACAGGCGCAGGCAGGGAATGTCTCCGCTGGAGGCTGCTGCACTGGGTGCCAGAGAGGTAGCCATGCCTGTTCTTGGCGGAATACTCACAACACTTGTGGCACTGGTGCCACTGCTTGCCAGTGAGGGCGTTCTTCGTATCTACTACAGACCTTTTGCATTTACCGTAGCAGCTACTCTTTTGGCATCATATGCAGTCTGTCTTACATTCGTACCATCCATAGCCGGTCACTGGAAAAAGGGTAACTGGTATCGCCGGAGGAAATGGGACAGGGCTCTTGCAAAGGGAGTGTCTATTCTTCACCACAAACCCTGGATCCCTGTGATAGTCACAATACTTCTGATCGCTGGTGCTGTTTATGTTCTTCTTTCCAAAGTTGAGCATGGTCAGACATGGAATTTTGGCGGAGACAGAGATTATCTCTATATCAGCTATGCTTTTCCCCCTGGAACCCCTCAGGATATCTCCGATGAGGTTGCATCCCGTTTTGAGGAAATCGTGGCCAGGCGTGATGGAGTTCTGTCAACAAGAACCACAATTTACGGAGAGAGCGGTGTTGTTTTCTGCCAGTTCGAGCAGGACGCACTGTGGGATGGTACTGCTTTGCAGTACGAGGCTGAAGCAATAGCCCTTGCTACCACAATTGGCGGTATAAGAAGAATATATGTTGGTGGCATCAGCCCGGAGGGTTACTGGCGCAGTACAGCCAGTGCGGGAATGATGCAGACTGTTGAGCTTCGTGGTTTTGACTACCAGGGGCTGAAAGGCATAGCCGTGAATCTTCAATCTCTTCTTGAACGGCATCCCCGGGTTGAAGAAGTAGACATCAACTGGAACGGCAGAACCCCTAATCGTGATCAGCTCGCTATAGTCTTCGATAGAATTGAGCTTGCAGATCTGGGTATAAACCCATACCAGCTTGTTATGGCTCTGAGGTACAACATGGCAGGCGGCTACGGGGCCCAGGTTAGAATTGCCGACGAGACCACTGACCTTACATTCCGTCTTGAAGGTCAAAAAGATCCGGAGCTGGGTGAAATACTTGATAGCAGAATTGCCACCCGCGACGGCTTTATGCGTATGCGTGATATTATCAGTATAGATACCGTTGGTGTTCAGGGCTCGGTTGTAAGGGAAGACGGCGAGTATGTGAGAACAGTAGCCTACTCATTCATGGGTGCTGAGCGAATGGCTGCCCGTTTCCGTAACTCCCTGCTTACAAGCCTTGAACTGCCTTCAGGGTACCGGGTGTATGAAGACACCACATTTCTTCCGGACTGGCTTGCTAAAGAAGAGGGCATAGACATGAATCTTCTTGTAGCTCTTGCAATCCTGGCTGTATTTGCAGTCACTGCCATTGTCTTTGAAAGCTTTACCGCGCCTCTTTACGTTCTTGCGGTTATTCCCATGGCTCTTGTGGGGGTAGCGGCAGGTTTCTGGGCATTTGACCGGATCTTCAGTCCGGAGGCTTATGTGGGAAGTGTGTTCCTTGTTGGAATTGCAGTGAATAATTCAATTCTTTTAATAGATAGTTTCGAAAAGAAGAAAAGGGCAGGCATGGATCTGCGCAAAGCTGTTGATGAGGTTGTGGGAGAGAGGCTAAGGCCAATTCTCCAGACAACTGCAACAACGGTACTGGGGCTTCTTCCACTGGTTCTGTGGCCTATTTCAAATCAGGACCTCTGGGGGACTCTTGCGTTCACCGTTGTATGCGGCATGGTTATCTCAACACCACTTGTGC
>JAGLDB010000131.1 GCA_023145935.1 Candidatus Sabulitectum sp.
AACCGCATGCTCCGATGTACCATGGTGGTGCTGCCGGGTAGAAATAGTACACTATGAATCCAATAAGATTAGTCAGCACAAAAAGGAAAACCATGTTGATGTAGAGGCTTTTCCGTCCGGTGAAGTAGAGGTACATTGCAAAACCAATAGGCATGGGCACCCAGGTGATGTAGGAAACTCCTGAAATAATATCGAAAAGAGTACGCTGGTGGTAAGCAAAAAATTCATTCAGCGTCAGCAGTTGATTATTGAAGAAAACACCGAAGTACTGTTTTTCCAACAGGTACAGATCCTCTATGTGTATGGTGTTGTAATTGTAGTTCGGGAATGCTCTCAGAGAATCGTATACAGTAATGTAAATTATGAACGGACACATTGCGAAGAAGAAACGGCGAGTTTTTTCATTGTAGAAATAGAGGAATGCGAAAAACGCATAGCTGATCAGGTGATCCATGCGTATTTCAATTTTGAAGTACATCCAGCAGAAATAGAGCAGACTTACTATAAGTGCGCTTGCAAATTGTTTTCTTGTTGTCATATCAGTTTAATTTATGTCCCTCCCGGAACCAGAAAACAGTTTTTCCAATGGCTTCTTTCAAGCCAACTGCTGGTTCAAAACCAAGAATATCTTTTGCCTTCTGAATGGAGAAAATGTAGTTTGTGCCTGCGTTGTACATGCGGTATTTAGTTATAAGAGGAGCATTACTTGCTGCTGCCAGTTTATAGATCCCTTCTGAAAGCCATGCGAGAAAAAGGCTTAACCTGAAAGGTATTGTGAGCTTCGGGTGTGGTAGGTGCATTTCATCCGCAATCGCTTCCGTGAACTGCTTCCAGTTGATCTGCAATCCATCTGTTATGATGAAGGCATTGCCGGGAGCGCTCTTATGGATAGATGCCAGAAGGACACCGTGAACAAGATTTTCAACATAGGTTGGGCAGGTGAGGCTTAGCCCCCTGTTAACATAGGCTATTTTTCCACTTACCAGAGCCGTCATGTACTTTTCAATGAAAGTATGATCACGGGGACCAAAAACATTCCCGGGTCTTATGGATGTTACTTCTATATCGTTCCTGTTGCCGAAGTCCATGATCCAGTTCTCTGCTGCAAGTTTTGATAAGCCATAGTTGAACACCGGATCTTTCTTGTCGTCTTCGGATTGAGGGCGGTTGTGATCGAAACCGTGAATGGCAGTACTGCTCATATAGACAATACGACTTACCCCGTTCTTCATGGCGGCTTCTGCTACATTTATGGTGCCTCCCAGATTAATCTTTCTGAACAACTCCAGAGATCCCCAGTCTGAAGCAAGCCCTGCATTGTGAACCACAATATCAATGTCATGAAGAGCTTTTTCAACACTGCTGTAATCAGTGATATCTCCATATTTCAGGGAAACTTCCATATCGTTGATAAGACTGAGATCTGAAGTTGGTCGAACAAGACCATAGACCTTGTGGCCCTCTTTCAGAAACGTCTCAACAAGATGTGACCCTATGAAACCATTAGCGCCGGTGATTAAAACTTTTGACATTAGTTACCCTTGATAGATTATGAAAAGATCTGTGAATATACCAAGGGCAGCGTGGAGGAGCACAACGATCCAGATGTTCTTTGTGCGTATGGCAATGATTCCAAAGATGATACCGAACGGAATGGATCCAATGATCTCCGGGGTTGGCTTTCCAATATGTACAAGACAAGAGGATATTGTCTGGATCAGAATTGCAGGCATAGTGCCATATTTCTCTTTCAACCCGAAAAGCAGGAATCCCCGAAAAAAGAATTCCCATGGCAGATAGTATAGAAAGAACAATCCCAGAAAGTAGATGATAAGCGGTTGTTGATCCTGCATAAGGGTTTCCGGCAGCGGGTATTCCGCCTGAACTGATGGAAGTGCAGAGGCATGATATGCAGAAGGTACCACCATCACCGCGATTGCCAGCAGCGCCCATAAGAGGTTTTTCCTCTGGCCTTTGAAAGAAAAGAGAGAATGGAGAACGCTTGATCTGCCAGAGGCAACTGCAATAAACAGTGGAACAAGCAGCATTAGAACAAAGAATGAAAGGTACTCCAGCAGATAGGCATAGACATCGCCATGAACCATGTCTTTCAGGCCTGGGAAGTAGAAAATATAGTTTTGTGCTTCGGCAAAACAGCGGTAAACAGTTAACAGTACAGGAGCACTAA
The DNA here is from genome assembly GCA_023145935.1 of Candidatus Sabulitectum sp. The sequence continues at coordinate 2,189 of JAGLDB010000131.1, forward strand.
TGAGCAGTATGTAGAAGTACTTCTCTGATGGATCATAGCCGGAATTCTTAAGAACTTCTCTGAACCTGATCATCTTTTTCCTGCTAAAAACTTTTTCATGACAGACTGATTACCTTCTCATAAACGGAGCAATCTTGCCGTTGCAGATGCTGATTCCCAACGATAATTTACAAAAAATAGACCATTCGGCATTGTGTGACGATCCCACTGGTATGTGTATTCACCACTGCTTAAAGAACCGGATTGCAGTGTCTCAAGTTTTCTACCGGTCACATCGAACACAGCTATTTCGGCAAAACCTCCTGGATGATCCACGGTAATGAGGTTTCCGGTTACAGACAAGAGAGCTCCGGGAAATTCATTCTCCTCCTGAATGCCTGTGTAGCTTGTAGATATGTAAACTTCAACCGTGTCTGCAGAAACTGGAATTGAGCTGATGTACACCTGGGTATCTGCTCCAGTGTATTTTCTGCTGTCAGGAATTGTCCAGTATGTGAATTCAGAATTGGACGAGGTTCCCGGATATGGATCGCCTGCGTCACCGCCGCCCATGTTTTTTTCCAGATGCCACTGTCCGTCTGCCTGCTCAAGTGCCACCCGGTAGTGGCCATCACCGGTGTGCCCCGGGTACCACTGATTGTTGTTGTTGCCCTGGAATTTATCAACATGCCAGATAAGTACTCCCTGGGATGGCAGAGCCTGGTCCAAGCCGATCTGTCTTCTGTTCTCAAGGATGAAATACTGGTAACTGGCGGCGCCTCCGGTCCATATCCTGTAAGCAACATTTGAAAGCTCGATAGCAGGTACCTGATATGTGCCGGGTTCGGTGACCTCAATAAGCTCAATAATTCCCAGTTCATCCCTGCAGTAGGGGCAGAACTCTGCAGGGCTCCAGCCCCCTCCGTTGTAAACTCCGTATGACATTAAACCCCAGTTGCCAATTCCCTGAGAATCGTAACCCAAGTCGTAAAGATCAGGAAGCCCCAGTACATGACCGAATTCATGACAGAAGACAGAAGCAGACTTATCTCCGGGGTTGGTATTGTACTCGTTCTGTACGCTGAATTTGTAGACTTGAACACCATCTAAAGAAAGCGGAGAGGAGAGGCTCCAGGCATGGGGCCAGATCATTTGAGGTGTTCCGTCGAATTTTCCTGCATACATCAGATTGACTCCATCCACAAACCCGTCTCCGTCGTTGTCATATTGGGAAAAATCTACCACTGGATCTATCATTGTACAAACAGTTTCCACAAGCCCCTGACTGTTCTGAGGATAAGAACCCCATCCGTAGTTGTCGTTCACATAGTATGCATAGCTCTCCGGCGCTCTGTTCCACAGAGTTGTGCTGGGCCAGTCTATTGTGACTATGTCTATCTGTCCGAAGGACACATCATTGTAATAGCTTGTAAGAGAAAAAGTGTCCTGCGCAAACCCCATGGAATCAAAGTAGACCGCTGGCGTTTGTGCCTGATTGTCAGTGAAATCTACAAGCAGGATCAGAACATTCATCTGGTCGTCATCCAATGCTGAAACAATAGTGTTGTGTGAACCGTAAATACCGTTAGGTGAATCTACACCCCTGGCGGTGGCGTTGCTGTAGGATTCAAGCCAGGTGAGATGCTCACGGGATGGTTCATTGAAAATGCCAGGCGGCGGTGGTACAGCAGCTGCTGTGAAAACAGCTGCCAGAATCAGAATAGTGCATATGTTTTTCATGAGTGACCTCCGTTCATTGCAACCACACTCATAGATTATAATACTGAAACCCAGACGAAAAAGCAGAAAATATATAAAGGGGTAATAATGGTTGATCTACTTGATAAAGTAAAAGAAAACACTGATTCTGCTCTTGTAGAAATTGCAGAAGCTGCGTACCGGGCAGGCAGGAAGCCTGAAGATGTATCAATTATGGCTGTTACAAAAACTCATCCAGCTGAGTACGTAGAAGCTGCAGTTAAATGTGGGATCAGGCACATTGGGGAAAACCGGATTTCGGAAGGCGGAAGAAAAATCAGGCTTCTTGGTAAAGAATTTGCTAAGTTCCATGCGATCGGAGTTCTGCACCGCAAGGAAGTTCGTCAGGCTGTAAGAGATTATCATTGGCTCGATGCCATCCACAAGATTGAGATAATAGAGGAAATTGCCCGCAGAAATGCGTCAGTGCAGATTCTTTTAGAGATAAACACATCAGGTGAATCGGCCAAGAAGGGCTTTCCCCCTGATGTTGTTCTGCTGGAAAGCATACTTGGCAGAGTTTTTGAGCTTCAGTTGCCTGTAAGGGGATTTCTTACTGTTGGGCCGCTGTGCAGTGATTCTGTCAGGCAGAGAAAAGCTTTCGCTGATCTGCGTGAAATCAGGGATTCTCTGGAAACAAGGCTGAATACATCGTTACCTGAGCTTTCCATGGGAATGAGTGATGACTTTACTCTGGCAGTTCTTGAGGGCTCAACCATGGTGCGGCTTGGCAGAAGGCTTTTCGGAGCAAGAGGAAACTGATATCTGCTTTCCTGGAGCAGGCGTTTGCACCAGGAAGATAATATGCAATATTTGAATCTATATTCTAATGGATCTGCTACTTTACCTTACTTAGGAAATGGAGGGGGTTTGTGCGCGTAACTCCGCTTGATATAAGACGACAGAAATTTCGCAAGGGTATGAGGGGATATGATTCAGGCGAGGTTGATGCTTTCCTTGAGATGCTTGCGGACGCCTGGGAAGATGTTGCAGAGAACACTCTGATCGAAGCAAAGGAACTGGAAGTGCTTCGAGCCAGAGCAAGCGATTTTGATCGCATGGAGGGCGCTGTTCGCGAGGTACTGGTAGCACAGCAGAGAAGTGCTGATGTGGCCAGAGAAGAGGCAAATCGCGAAGCTGATCTTATCATTAGAGACGCTGAACTGAAATCTCAGAAAATGCTTGATGAGGCCAGAAAGAGAGTTCAGATACTTACAGAAGCCATTCGCGAGCTGCAGGACAGAAGAATGGAGATCCTTCTGAAGATGAATTCCTTCATAGACAGTCAGAAGGGAATGGTGGCCATGGAGGAGATCAGAATAAAATCAGAAATTATTCCCGCTGAAGAGAGGCTTCCCGGTGAGGAAGATGGAGACATGCCTCTTCTTCAACTCTCAGAGTTGTAACCGGAGGTCTAATGTTTTCAGCAGCTGTTGTAATTATGGCTCTGTTTTCCCAGCATCAGCAGCTGGAATCACAGAATGAGCTTGTCTGGTCTATTGATGAAGTGTCTGTTGAACAGGTTGATCAGGGGCTTTACCAGGTAAGTGTTCCCGATTTCTCCAGTGTCGAGGACGGTATGATCCTTCTTCCTGAAAGAACGGTAATGGTACCGGTTCCGCCAGGCGAGAGTTTTTCTGTAAGAGTTGTTCCGTCAGGGGTAAGATCACTTGGAGAGGTTCCGGTGATCGCTGCTCTTGAGCTGGATGAAAATG
>JAGLDB010000132.1 GCA_023145935.1 Candidatus Sabulitectum sp.
TACCCGGGAAATATATTTATTGCTTCAACTGAAGGTGTGGTTTACCGCTATGATTCCGAGACTCTGGCCTTTGTTGGTGAATACCAGGTGGATTCACCATCGCCTGCCGGTTTTTTTCAGATGGCAATGGATCAGAGCGCAGGTATAGCTTATCTGATAGGTGCCAACGGGAAGATTGTGAAATTCAGCCTTCCTGATTGTATTGTGCAGGATATTCTAAGTGTCTGCCAGTCTTCTGTGGCGCTTGCAGTTGCTCCAGGAAGCCCATCGTACCTTTATGTAGGTGACGGGCCAACAAACACGATCAACCAGGTTTCTACCGGCAATAATGCAGTTCTTGCATCGCGTAATCTTGAATATCCTATTAGAAGCATAGCAGTGGGTTTGTTTGCGGATTCAATAATTGTTGGAACTTCCGGAGGAACATTTCTTGTGGAAGAACTGGGAGCAGGGAATTTGCGGGTAATTAATGCAGTGAGAGCTGGTTGTGTCAGCATTGACGACATACCAAATGATACCATTTATGTGGTTGCTACTGGAAGTTATGTAAGGGTTCTCAGATTTTACAAAGATCCAGCTCCGGGAGATCCATCAGCTGAGTTTCTTGGAGGGGTGGAAATAGAGGGTATTTCTCATTTTGTCGCTGCTGGGAATGACTGGCAGCACTCATATGTGTTGAGTTACATAGGAGACAACACAAGCAGACTTATCTCATACAATCACGCATTCTTCCGGATTGACCAGCAGGTTGAGATTCCCGGTTTCCCGCTTGATCTGAAGGTTTCAGGCAGCAATGTGATTTATGCACTGACATATGAGTGAGATGGTTACTGTTCCCGGAAGACTGTTTTCTGTCATTTCTGCTCTGCTGATCTTCTCTCTTGTTCTACTGTTTGTTCCCGGTTGTACAAGTCTTACCGAGTACGAAATGGCATACTCGGGTGTGCTGCATGTTCTCTCCCCGGCAGATCTATCCACAATTCACACTATCCCGGGTATCACTGCAGCCAGAAGTCTGCTTCTTTATCAGTACGGTTTTCTTGTAACCACTACCGAGGGAAAGGTCTTGAGTTATACCTATGACAGTTATGATCTTGTAGGGGAATACACTGTTGGGTTACCATCTGCTTCCGGTTATCACCAGATTGCTTACAGCAGTATTGAAAAAACAGCCTATCTGATCGGTTCAATGGGCAGGATACTTGAACTCAGCTTGCCCGAGTGTAGTGTTCTGGACGAATTTCACATCTGTGAGTCTCCTGTAACAATTGTTATTGCTGATGGATCAAACTATATCTTTGTGGCTGATGGTCCCTCGAATCAGATCTATCAGGTTTCCATAGAGAACAACACTGCCTACACATCTGTTCCTGTGGATTTTAATATCAACTGTATTGAGCCTGGTCAAAATCCCGATTCAATTCTGGTAGGAACATCAGGTGGGATAAATCTTCTTGAGATCCTCGGTCCCGGTTCTCTCAGAAACACCATTCAGAGTGAGCCAGTTCCCTGCACGGCTCTTGCTGCTGTACCGGGTGATACAATCTTTGTGGGGGTGAAGGGATATCCGGGAGATTATTCAGTTGGAGTTGTTGATGTTATCAATTCTCAGGTTCACAACCCCACTCTGCCTGAGTATTACGGAGAAGTTGATCTGACAGGTAATTCTCATTTTATATCATTGGCCGTAGACAGCACTCATGCATTTGTGCTGAGCAGTGTTGGAAACACTATGAGCAGACTGGTGTCTTACAACTACAGCACTTTCACTATGGATCAGCAGACAGATTTATCCGGCTTTCCTCTGGCCCTTAAAGTATCTGAGGACGGCATCATATTCGTATTGACTACTGAGTGATCTCACTGCTCATACCTCAGAACAACTATTCTTGTTGTTCTTTCCCTGCTGCTCACTATAGAGTGGCCCCCGCAGGGGGAATCTGATATATCAAAGACAATGGTATTGTTGTTCACAGGGATATTCACAGCAACCTGTGATGGATCCTGGTTAATGTTGAATGGAGAGAATCCGTCACAGTATCATAAGATTCATCAAATGATCTCTTCTGCTTTGTCAGCAGTTTTCCGGTTTATTGTATTCTCTGTAGATAAGCAGACGCTGCCAGAGAGAAACATACCATCTGTTCAGTGGGTATCATATATTAAGTAGCTGGCCGACAGACAAACTCTTTTGTTACTACGGAGAATTTCATGGGCAGGAATGCTGGAATAACAGATCTTGATACAGCGCTAAGGCGAATCTCTCACCTTGAGGAGAGTCTTGTAAAAGCAGAGACTTCTCAGGAAAATCTCATCCATAAAGCAATCATTGACCAATCTCCAGTGGGTATTTCAGTTCGGGACAGGTGTGGAAATCTTGTTCTTTGTAACGCCCGATGGGTAAAGATCTGGGAGATGACCGAAGAATCTGTCTCAGAGGCTCTCTCCAGAAAAAAAGCAGAACTGAAGTTTGATGAGAAAGATAACTATCTTGGCTCTGATTCTCAATCAGTTATTGATGTGTATAAAACTGGTGGTGATCTGATCCTTGATGACTTTTATCTTAAGAAACTGAAAAAATGGATAAATCAAAGGTTTTACAGCGTAGCTGATCTTTCAGGTGAAGTTGAGAGTGTAGTTGTGCTCACAGAGGATGTTACGGAAAAAAGAAGAACTATGGCTATTGAAGAAGAATTGAAGAAAACTACCCTGAGATATCAAATTCTTGTAAAAAATCTTCCTGTTGCAGCCTATACAACCAATTCCACTGGTTATGTGGCCTCGGCAAATCCCGCCATGGTAAGAATGTTTCAGGCAGAATCTGTGGAGGATATCTATGAGACTCCTGTGTGGAAAAGATACAGAAATCCTGCAGACAGAGATTTCTTTCTGGAACAGCTGCAAAGAAGAGGCAAGGTAGACAACTACGAGATGGAGCTGATTCGAGGGGATGGAACCCCATTCTGGGCATCCGTGTCAGCAAACGCAACTTTGAACCACGCCGGAGAGATTCAAACTATTGACGGCATAATTAGGGACATCTCCACAACAAAAGCCCTTGAAATAGAAACGAGGAAAGCTCAAAGACTGGAATCTATCGGGGTTCTAGCCGGGGGGCTTGCCCACGATTTCAACAATATTATGACAGCGGTTATGGGCAATATCTCTTTGGCTAAAGTGTATGCTTCCGGAAACCATCGAGTTCAAGACAAGCTGGAAAAAGCAGAAAAAGCATCTTTGCGAGCCAGCGAGTTGACTGGGAAGCTTCTTACATTCTCAAAAGGAGGTCAACCGGTAAGAAGAATTACTGACATTCAGGGAGTACTTCGAGAGGCCGGTTCTCATGCTGCAACTTGCCCGGAAGTAAAACTGATCTATGATCTTCCGAAGGATCTGTGGGCAGTTAACATTGATGAGACACAGATTGGACAGGTTGTAAATCATCTTGTGATCAATGCTGTTCAATCCATATCAGAGCGGGGAGTAATTGAGATCACTGCCAGGAATAAGACCATTGGTGAAGACAATGTATTGTCACTGGATCCTGGACATTACTTGAAGATAAGCGTAAAAGATAGTGGCCTTGGAGTTCCTATTGAAATTCAAAGCAGGATATTTGATCCTTTTTTCACCACAAAGCCTAAGGAAAGCGGCCTGGGACTTGCTGTTGTTTACTCGATAGTTAAGAATCACGGTGGGAGAGTAACCGTAGAATCCAAGCGGGGGAAGGGCTCAGTATTCATTTTCTACCTTCCGGCTTCAGAGAAGGCCGTGGAGCAGGAAGAGAAGACACCTCTTGTCCAGGAAAAATATTCGAAGCAGACAAGAATACTGGTTATGGATGATGAAGAATCTGTTCTTGATGTGGTGTCAGAAATTCTCAAGCAGAATGGTTATCGTACCGGTACTGCAACAGATGGAATCGAAGCATTCAGGCTGTACAAAGAAGCGATAATTGCAGAGGATAAATTTGACATTCTAATAATGGATATTACAGTGCCCGGCGGAGTTGGCGGGGTAGAAGCTATAAGTATGGTACACGAACTTGACCCTTCAGCCATTGCTATCGTTGCCAGCGGGTACGCCAATAACACAGTAATGGCCAATTTCAAGGATTTTGGATTTGTTGCTTCAATGACAAAACCCTTTGGTATTGCTACGCTTTTGGATGCTGTTCATAACGCTCTGGAAATTAAACATGATCAGGAGTAGTGTTCATTACACAAAGTTCCAGGGTTTGCTTATGGATTGCTTCTTTGCTATTTATTGGCCTTGAATTCTACACTTAACCAGTTGTACCTATCTGGAGGGAAACCATAAGCAATTACATTCTTGGCATCTCAGCTTTCTACCATGATTCCGCTGCCTGTATCGTTTCAGATGGAGATATCGTTGCAGCAGCTCAGGAAGAAAGATTTACCAGGAAGAAGCATGATCACAGGTTTCCAGAGAGTGCTGTTAAATACTGTCTTTCTGAAGCGGGCATTTCCCTGGACAAGGTTGATCATATCGCATTCTATGATAAACCATTTTTGAAGTTTGAGCGTCTTCTGGAAACATACCTATCCTTCGTGCCCGCAGGCCTGCCTTCTTTCCTAAAGGCAATGCCATTGTGGTTGAAAGAAAAACTCTGGATGGAAGACGGTATAAGAAAATCTCTTGACGGGTTTAAGGGGAAAATTATTTTCCCTGAACATCATCAGTCTCATGCTGCTTCAGCTTTTTTCCCAAGTCCTTTCCAGAGCGCAGCAATTATTACCATGGATGGAGTGGGTGAGTGGACAACTTCAGCATGGGGCGCTGGATCTGGAAATCGTATTGATCTGAAAAAGGAGATTCATTTCCCTCACAGTTTAGGTCTTCTTTATACTGCCTTTACTTCATACACAGGATTCAGGGTTAACTCTGGAGAATACAAAGTTATGGGCCTTGCTCCATATGGAGAACCAAGATTTGTAAAGACAATTCTTGATAAAGTCATGGATCTGAAAAAAGACGGTAGTTTCAGACTGGACATGAAGTATTTCAATTACTGCCAGGGACTGACCATGACCTCACGGAAGTTCCATGATCTATTTGGTGGGCCACCCAGAAAACCGGAGAGTGATCTCACTCAGAGGGACATGGATATTGCTGCATCTGTCCAGGCTGTTGCCGAAGAAGTCATTTTGAGAACCGGCAGGCATGTTCGAAAAGAGACTGGCGAAAGGAATCTTGTGCTTGCTGGCGGAGTGGCTCTGAATTGTGTTGCTAATGGAAAAATGCTTAAAGAGAAAGTATTTGACGATATATGGATTCAACCTGCTGCAGGTGATGCAGGAGGCGCTCTTGGTGCTGCACTTTTTACCTGGCACCAGGTTCTGGACGGTGAAAGAGTTGTTGACGGCGTGAATGATCTTCAGAAGGGATCATATCTTGGCCCTTCCTGGACCGATCAGCAGATCGAAGACTATCTCACTTCAAGCAAGTTACCCAACCGCAGGATGACAGAAGATCAGCTTATTCAGAATGTGGCGGAAGCTATTGATAATGGTAAAGTTGTCGGGTGGTTCAATGGAAGGATGGAATTCGGCCCCAGAGCTCTTGGTAACAGATCTATTGTGGGAGATTCAAGGTC
>JAGLDB010000133.1 GCA_023145935.1 Candidatus Sabulitectum sp.
TCGACATGTCAAACGATTCCGGTCTTTTCAGAACCAGAGAGCAGCTTGAATCGGAGGGGTGGGAACTTAAGGGAAACATCTTCGAGAAAGACGCAGAAAACAAAAAAAGTAAATATCTGCCCCTCTATGAAGCAAAGATGATCCACCACTACAACCACCGTTTTGCAGATTACCGGGATCTCCCTAAAGGCTCAAAGAGCACTCAACTCCCAAGAGTGCCTATCGAAAGACTTCAGGATCCAAACTATGAGCCTTTGCCGAGGTATTGGGTGGTTGAAGAAGAGATTGACGCAAAACTCTTTGAAAAGAATCATACGAAACAGTGGCAAATTGCTTATAGATGGATAGCTCGTTCAACCGACGCAAGAACATTTATTTCAGCGATTACTCCTAAGTGTGGCTTCGGGAATAGTTCTCCAATTATCTTTGTTGATCAGAAGATTGATCCACTTTTGAGCTTATGCCTTGTTGCAAACCTCTCTTCATATGTATTTGATTATATCGCAAGACAAAAATTGGGTGGGGCAAACATGACTTTTGGTACCATGAATCAGCTGCCTGCTCTTTCTCTAGAAACGTACTCATCCTTCTTTCCCAAATTGGGTAGTGGAAAACTATCCAATTGGATTGTACCACGAGTACTTAAATTGATCTACACTTCAGAAAAATTGAGACATTTCGCAATTGATTGTGGTCATGAGGCTGATCCCCACTCAATTTGCGATGAAGAGCGTTTTCACATAAAATGCGAACTTGATGCATTATTCTTTTGTCTCTATGGGATTGATCACAATGATGTTGAATACATTATGGATACATTCTCGATTTTGAAACGCAGAGATGAAGTACAATATGGTGAGTATAGAATAAAGAATGCTATTGGTGTTTTGATGAAAGAGATAAAATGACAAGTAAAACCAAAGATCATAGCATGTTGAGGAAAGCAATTCAGGCAATGAGAAGAAATCAATACTGCCAAGCTGAAGAATTGCTTCTTAGGATCGGAGACCATTCCTTTTTCTATGTTGCTGCACAGGTAAATCTCGCAATGTTGCACTTGCGTCACAATCCCAATGGAATAGATATGGCGGAGGGGATATTATCTAAATTGGCGATAGTGGATCATGAATTGTTTGAGAGTGATTTGGAGACATATCTCATACACCAAACAGTAAGATTTGAAGTGCTAAGTAAACAAAATAGGGTCTTGGAAGCTGGCAAGATTGTGGATCATGTAAATGTACTTCTTGCTGAAGTATCTATGACACCGCGAGAGATGTCACAATACGCAAATTTTTTCAATAGTATCTCCATACCTATGCTGAAAATATATCCTACTTATGCATTGGAATTGCTGGAGAGTGGATTTAAATATATCAATGATACAACTGATTCAAGAGTAATTGCTGGAATGATGAATAATAGAGGAAATGCATTTTTTGCATTGGAAGATAGCAAGAAAGCTTTCGTTGCTTTTTCGGAAGGCAAGGAATACTCGGAAATGAATGATGTTCAGGATGAGGTGCACAGAGCGAATGTAGGCATGGCACAGACAAAGCAAGTCTTCCTGGAAAGAGAAGATATCGACAGAGTTATAATTGCTGCAAAGTATTCTAGAGATGCTGGAGACTGCGAAGTAGCAGTTAAAAGAACATGTATTGCGATGCAATTATCGATTAGTGAAAATGAAATAGAAACAATTAAAGAATGTGCTTATAGTATAGTTGATTTCTCTAAGAATCTTGATATTTACTCTACGGTACGAAATCAAGCGCTATATTTTGCAGGAAGTCTCTTTGCTAACCGCTTGGAAGATGAGGATGCTAGTCTCGATGCTTTATCCAAAGCAGCACAAGGCTTTTTTTCCACTTCCACACGTGCGAATCTTATGTATGATAAAAAATACATCATGGTAGAAGGACATTTTTGTTTTCGCGAGTTGGCTAATCTCTTATTAGAGCATTCACGTGTCGATGAAGCATGTATGTTGATGGAGTTAGCAAGATTTTATGGATGGGCATTTTCCTTCTCAGACGAGCTTGCGAAAGAAATAGTAGCTAATAATCCACTGAAGGAAATGCCAGTAGAACTTGATACTACGCTATTGCATGTGCTAGCAAAACAAATTACTCAAGCGGAAACACAGATTCATTTGGCAATTATTCCACCAAATATTGTTGCGTTTTTTGTCAGCAATGATGGTGTTGATTTTATAAAAGAGGAGATACCAGCATCTTGCACTTATACATTTCTTAAAAAATTGCATCAAGTGCCCCAATTGCTCAAGAGCGGTCTTGGTCTAAATTCAATACCCCAGATAATATGTCAATTTGCTGAAAAAATGTCTGAGTACGTCAAGGGACGCAATAAAGCCATATCAAAGATTATTCCCTATGCTGGACTACATCTAGTACCTTGGCGAGAAGTGCTGCAAGCTTACAATGATAATCTATATATGTCAAATTTAACTATGTGTTTCTCCGGTCTTGAGCGTTCGATTTGTCAGCCCATCGATATTGAGAGAACATCTATACTGACGTATTTTGCTAAGGACGAAGAGTTTGGTAAAGAGGCGGATGAGTTCATGAAGATCTTCAGTGACTGTAATGTCATTGATGAAGCTGAATCGTTCCATATTAGTGATGCTTTAAAGCAGGATGATTTCGTATACGTGTCTTGTCATGGTGAACCAAACTCAGATAACAGTGATGTATTTTTTAAATTGGAGGATGGTGTCCATCTGGGAACGGAGCTTGTGCCAGATAAAGTCAATGCAAAGATAGTTGTCCTATCCTCATGTGATTCAGCAACATTCTTCTATGCTCACGGAGAAGTTCTGAGTGGTACAATACCATATTTGTTATCGAAAGGATGCGATTATGTGATTGCGACTCGATTCCCTATTTCTCAAATCGCCGCACTTAGGTTTGCCCATCACTTCAGTCGTATGTTGAAATTGGAATACCCAGTAGAGGAAGCGTTCTCTAAAACGAAAGAGGGTATGCTGAAAGATTATCTAGGTGTATGGGAAGATGTAGCATGCATAGAAATATTCAGCAGATAAAAAAACGTTATATCAAAACAAAGTATCAATTCATACAAGCGATTCTGTAGTTTCCCTCGTTTAAGCGATAGTTATTGGTACAAGACCTTCTGCGAACATCAGCTAGGAGGTAGAGTTGAAAAGATCTTGTGAAATATATTGCCAGTTCTAGTGTTGTTTCCCCCTCCCACGGATGAATGCAACGACAATTGTAGTTATAGGAAGACCAAAGGCAGCAATAGCAGCTTTCGTATATCCCTGAAGAGCTAAAGTAAGGCCGACCAAACCGAAAAACAGAGCTAAGATAAAAGCAAATGTTTGGCCCCGCTTGTTTTGATCCTCACGGCTATCAATAACTGTACTTTCAATTGATCTTCGGTGAGAAGACTGTTCTTCTGCCATACACATGATTCGTTCAGCACCATTGGGTATGATGTTGTTGTAGCGTTCGAGAGTGTCTGGATCAGGGAGAGGGCCTATGTGAAGCATTTGCCTTTCAATGACAGCAATGGCTCTTTCTCGTCTTTCCGGTTCGGAAAGAATTTCCTCAAGAATAATTTCATCACTCTTGATAGAATCAGCTTGTCGTTTAGCTAAAGATTTTTCAGAAGAGTCTTTCTTCGGCTTTTGTGAATCAGCCATTAGAACTAATGGTTAATTTTATCTTCATAACTGCATTGAGAATGTCTTGTCCTACCATTCGCCAGTCACTGCGAATGGCTTTTTCGTCAGCTTCTATTGTAGAATCTGAGTAATTGTAATCATAGTACTTTCCATAAATAGAAGCTACTGAACCGATACCAGTTACAAAGTCAACTTCTGGCACAAGGAAATCAGTTCCCAATTTAGATTCCATTCTATCTCTCCTTAAGATTCATTCATTAGTAGTATAAGCATATAGCTCATTAACAGGCAAACCCTCTTTGATGCTCGAATATAATACATGTAATATTGAAATATGTTCCAATACAAACCGTAGCCTTAGTGACAAGACTTAGAGAGTAGTTCGTTTCTGAGCAGGCTTGCCATATCAATGTTGCATTTTTAGATTGTTACTCAGATAACCAAGATGCATTGGATAAAGTCTCATGTTTGTGAAGAGCAGGTTATAAAAGAGAGAATGAGTGTCAATGGCTAGGGGTGGAGGGCAGCCGTAGGGACCACCTGAGCAATTACTTTTTATCTGGAGTCCTCTCTTAAATATGGAGGCTTTCAGTGCAAATTATTTTTCAGGGGGAGACATCCACATGAGCGAAGTTATCGAGATCACCTACCGTTTAAGGAAAGGACGGTCTCAAAGGCTTTTCACAGAGATACGAGAGCCGGTCGAAAGACGGTGAAGAAGTATTACGAATTTGTGGAAAAGAACGGATGTTTTTCTCCGAAAGTATTTCTGCTAACACCGGAGATGGTTGCTGAAAAGTTGGCCTGTAGAGAGAAAATCAAAGGTGTAAAAAAACAGTCTCACTGGTGCCCCCCCTAGCATTGACAAAAGCACATTGAGCATAAAAAATGGAATACTTGCTTATATGCTTGACCTTGTTGAAAAGTGAAAGCAATATCGATTGGAATGATAATTCAGTTTACTGCGTTGAGTACGATCTTGAACAGGAACTTTCTGAAGGAGAAAGCAGGCTCTTGTCGAGGGTTATTGGATTGTGTGAAGACATCAATTATTGTTTTATATGAGTGACATGTATAAGGAAGAGGTTGAGACATGGCACCAACATGCAAATTATGGGATCGCAAAAAACTATTCTTGATAAGGAAAGGAAATGCAATAATGCCCAATGAATTAACTTGGCGAAAGGCTATTGATAAGGTTCTTGCCGCTTCTACAGCCCCATTGCACTACAGCGAGATTGCGGAAAAGATAATTTCTGATAGTCTTCGTAAAAATCTCGGAGCCACTCCATCTGCAACTGTAAATGCACAGATTAGTGGATCAATCAAACATGATGGAGATTCTTCGCCGTACAGCAGGGTTGGCAAAGGGATTTATACTTTGTCTAGCAGAGTAAAACATCTTCAATCAAATGCCCAAGAAACAAAAACCTCAAAGATTAATTTGGATGAATCAGAAGACCAATATGATCTTGTAAGTTCTTTCGGGATGTTTTGGAAAAGAGAATATGTAAGTTGGAAATCTAATCCAAAATTACTTGGGATGCAGCAGATTGGTGCAACTCCAGTTGATTTTAACAAGCAGCGTGGGATTTATCTTCTTTATGATGGCAGAGAAGTTGTTTATGTTGGACGGACAACGGAGAGACCTCTCGGCAAGCGCCTGTATGAACACACAATAGATCGAATGTCAGCAAGATGGGATAGATTCTCTTGGTTTGGACTGCTTCCTGTATCAGATGAGGGGGATCTTGGTGTGTTACCAGAAAATTATGATGCTTTGAAGATGATACCAGCACTTGAAGCCATTTTGATTGAAGCTTTGGAGCCACGACAAAACCGGAAAAGAGGAGATGACCTTGCCTCTGTAGAATACATACAGAGAGAAGATCCTGAGATCATAAAAAGAAAAACAAAAGCGATTATGGAAGCAGCATTGAGTAA
>JAGLDB010000134.1 GCA_023145935.1 Candidatus Sabulitectum sp.
TATGAAAAAAGAAGAGAGAACTTCAGCTGGGACATAGCCAAAGAGGTTCTTGACTGGGAAGAGGGCGAGAAACTGAACATAGGCGCTATGTGCTCCGACAGGATCTGCGCCCAGGGTAAGGGTGATAAAAAAGCACTGATATGGCAGGGGTTCGGCGGTAAGCAGAAGACTTACACATTCAATGATCTCAGAGTGCTTTCAAATGGATTTGCGAAATTTCTTAAAGAACTCGGAGTAGAGCCCGGAGAAAAAGTCTGTCTGTTCATGGACAAAATTCCCGAGCTCTATGTTTCTTTCCTGGGTGTTTTGAAAATGGGTGCTGTTGCTCAGCCACTTTTCTCCGCATTTGGTGACGAGTCTCTTGAGGTAAGGCTTTTGAGTGCTGACACCAAGGTGATCTTTACGACACGCAAGCATGTGAAGAAGGTTCGCAAGATACAGGACAGGCTTCCTGCACTTGAAAAGATCGTGGTAGTTGAGGGCAACCCCAACAAGCTTAGAGATGAAGAGATCTACTTCAGCATGGAGGACTTTCGAACTGAAGATTTTACTGTCTACGAAGCCGGTCCGGATACCCCGTCAGTACTTCATTACACATCGGGAACCACCGGTCAGCCAAAGGGTGCTCAGCATGGTCATGGATCCGTATGGGGGCAGGCGCTTACCACCTCATGGGTACTTGATCTCAAGGATGATGATATCTACTGGTGTACTGCTGACCCGGGCTGGGTTACCGGTACAAGCTACGGGATCATCGGCCCATGGAGTCTTGGTGTGACCCAGTGCGTACTTGATTCAGGGTTTACATCAGCTGCCTGGTATCAGTTCATACAGGACAACAAGGTAACAGTCTGGTACTCGGCTCCCACAGCCATCAGATCTCTTATGCGCGACGGCGAGGGGCTTGTCAAACAGTATGACCTCTCCAGCCTCAGGCATCTGGCTTCAGTTGGTGAGCCTCTTAATGCAGAGGCAGTTGTCTGGAGCGAGAAAGTCTATGGGCTTGCATTCCTCGACACCTTCTGGCAGACTGAAACAGGCTCTATGATGATCACGAACTTCCCCGGTATGAAGATCAAACCCGGTTCCATGGGAAAACCATTTCCCGGTATCGTTGCTGGAATTCTTGATCTTAAAACAAATGAGCCGGTTACTGAACCCGGTACTGTTGGACTTATTGCCTTCAGACCCGGCTGGCCTTCAATGTTCAAAGAGTATGTGAAGAAACCTGACATCTACAGAAGCAAGTTTGTAGGTGCTGCAGACGACGCTATGCCTGCGGAACTCAGGGTTGATGAGTCTCTCTGGTATGTTTCCGGCGACAGAGCCAGCTTTGACAAAGACGGATACTACTGGTTCGTAGGTCGTGATGATGATGTTATTAATACAGGTGGACACCTTGTTGGCCCCTTTGAGATTGAATCCGCTCTTGTAGAGCATGAGGCAATTGCAGAAGCTGCTGCAATAGGCAAGCCTGATGAAGTTAACATGGAAGTTGTTAAGGTCTTTATTACCTTGAATCCTGGATTCGAGCAATCTGATGATCTTGAACTGAATATCATGAACTTTATCAGAAAGAGACTTTCTCCTCTGGCAATGCCTCAGGATATAGAGTACATGGAAAAACTGCCCAAAACTCGTTCCGGCAAGATACTCAGAAGGTATCTGAAGGCTCTTGAATGGGGACAGGATGTTGGCGACCTTTCAACCCTTGAAGACGATTAAGGAAAGGAACTATCATGGCTGATGAAATGAAAGATATGATTCTGGAGTATGTGATAGAAGAGTATGTTGACGAAGAAGATGATGAAGAAGAAGTGAGTTATGACACTCCGTTGATCTCCTCCGGTATTGTTGACAGTTTCTCTATGGTTTCTTTGAAGGTTTTTCTTGAGAAGAAGTGCCATGTTTCTCTTCCCGACAAGGAAGCTACTCCGGAGGCCTTTGACACCGTTAACAAGATCTGTGAGCTTGTTCGCAGATTCCAGGACTGACAGGAGTAATAATGGCTTACAGTGCAAAAGCGAGAGAATTGTTTGCTGAAGACATTCAGGCAATCAAGGACAAGGGAATTTACAAAGAGAAAAGGTTCATCTGCTCTCCTCAGGATGCTGAGATCGAAGTAGAGTACCCAGAGGGCGCCCCTAAAAAGAAAGTTCTTAACTTCTGTGCGAATAACTACCTGGGTCTTTCCAATCACCCGGAGATCGTTAAGGCTGCTCACGAGGGTTTGGATCAACGCGGTTTTGGAATGAGTTCTGTGCGTTTCATCTGTGGAACTCAGGATATTCACAGGGAACTTCAGGACAAGGTTTCTGACTTTCTCGGCATGGAAGACACACTTCTTTTCCCATCCTGCATGGATGCAAACTCAGGTGTGTTTGAATCGATCCTCGGCCCGGAAGATCTTATACTGGCTGACAGGCTTATACACGCTTCTCTTATCGATGGTATCAAGCTCTGTTCCGCGCAGTATGATACCTTCAAACACATGAACATGAAGCATTTGAAGAAGAAGCTGGAGCTTCATCAGGACAAACGTCATGTTCTTGTTGTTACCGATGGTGTGTTTTCTATGGATGGTGATCTGGCTCCTCTTGATGAAATGTGTGACCTTTGTGATCAGTATGGAGCCATGATTCTTGTTGACGAGTCTCATGCTTCTGGATTCATAGGTAAAACCGGCCGGGGAACCCACGAGCATTTTGACTGTATCGACCAGGTTGACCTTATCACCACCACTTTTGGTAAGGGTCTTGGAGGAGCTTCCGGTGGTTGTGTTTCCGGCAAGAAAGAGCTTATTGAGCTCTGCAGGCAGAATGCAAGACCATACCTCTTCTCCAACTCCATGGCACCGCCAATAGTGAATGCCTCAATCAAGGTTATGGACCTTGTAACAAAAGATACAGAGCTTCGTGATAAGCTGGAATGGAATGCCGCCTACTTCCGCAAGGGCGTAGAAGAGGCCGGGCTCTGCGTCCGCCCGGGCAATACTCCCATAGTGCCTGTGATGCTTTACAATGCAAAGCTGGCCAATGACATGTCCAGAGACATGTATGCTGAAGGTATTTATGTGATTGGATTCTTTTTCCCGGTAGTACCATCAGGTGCTGCAAGAATTAGAGTTCAGCTGTCAGCAGCCCACACGAAAGAGCATATTGATAAAGCCGTTGCCGCTTTCAAAAAAGTCGGCGAGAAGTATGGTATTCTTGGTCTGGACAAGAAGGGCATAATAGATAAATACGGCATGTAGCCGATATAAAAGGGGGGCACTGTGATGCCCCCCTTTTTACATTGACAAACCTGCTTTCGCCATTGTAGAATCGCCCGGTGACCAAATATCAAATTGACAGAATTAATACGGGAGAGGACAGGCAGATGAGCGAAAACAAGCTGGCGAATCCGGCACCTCTGGGTCTTATGGGATTCGGAATGACCACGGTGATTCTTAACATTCATAACGCAGGATTCTTCAAACTCAATGATCCAAGCATTCTTGCTCTGGGTATTTTCTTTGGAGGTCTTGCACAGGTCATTGCTGGTATTATGGAGTTTAAAAAGGGAAACACATTTGGAACTACAGCTTTCATAAGTTTTGGATTTTTCTGGATTTCCCTGGTTTTTATTATTATGAAAGGTGGAGCAGACCCGGCTTTTCTTGGCTGGTATCTTTTTATGTGGGGTCTTCTTGCTTTCTGGCTCTGGTTTGGAACCTTTGGAAAGCACCGAGCAATACAGGTTGTGTTCGCATCTGTTACCATTCTCTTCTGGCTCCTGGCAATTGATCACTGGTTCACAATGCCTTCATTCTTCGTGAGAATCGCAGGGCTTGAGGGTATTCTCTGCGGTCTTTCCGCAGTTTACCTTGCTGCTGCTGAAGTTCTGAATGAGGACAAAGACAGAACAGTGCTTCCCATCGGAATTATAAAAAAGTAGGGAACATTCAGATTTCAGGGGAGCCTGCGGGCTCCCCTTCCTGTATCAGTAGCCAGATTTTTCCAGAACCTCGATAAGATCGTCATATTGTTTCTTCAGAGCCGGCAGCAGTTCCTGCAGAAGCTGCATGTTCTTTGCTTTGCCCGCCTGTTCCATTGCAAATGCTGTTTTTACAAATTCGGTGGCGCTGAGGTTGGCTCCGGAACCTTTCAGAGAGTGCGCAATATGACCTGCTTCCGCTGGATTGCTGTTTTTGATGTTATCGGTCAGCGTGACAATCAGGCCGGGAGAATTCTTTTTAAATTCCTGGATTATCAGGGTTGCAAGATCATCGTCATTCATCATGCGATCAATAAACTCTTCTGCATCGAAGACCGAGACTGCCTGGTGTTCAACAGAATTTTCCGGAGATGGAACTGTATTACCGGCAATGGCTTTTGTATCGAGATCAAGCCACTTTTTCAGCACTTTCGCCATGGGAGCCGGGCTGATCGGTTTTGAAAGGTAGTCGTTCATTCCTGCTTCAAGACATCTGTCCTTGTCACCCTGCATGGCATGAGCAGTCATTGCAATTATAGGCACATCATGGTTCCTGACTTTTGAATCTGTGCTTCGGATCAGTCTGGTTGCCTCCAGACCATCCATTACCGGCATCTGAACATCCATGAATACCAGATCGTATGGAACCTGCTCCAGAGCAATAACAGACTCACGGCCATTGGCCACGGCATCAACCCTAACCCCTGTTTTTTTCAGGATTCCCATGGCTACCTGCTGATTCGTAATGTTATCTTCAACAACAAGAATCCTGAATTTCTCAAGATTCATCTCATTGAGTGAGTACTTTGTCACCAGACTGTTTTCTGGCTGCTGGTGGCTGATCCCCACAATTACTGCCAATGCTTCAAAAAGCTCGGATTGTCTTACCGGTTTTGTAAGGTACGCAGAGAAGCCAATCTCCTGCATTCTCTTTGAATCACCGCGCTGACCCAGTGATGTCATCATAAGCAGGCGTATATCCTTCAGCTTTTTATCGGACTGCATTACTCTGCCAAGGGTTTCCCCGTCCATTCCAGGCATCTGCATATCCAGTACTGCTATATCAAACGGGTCATTTAGTTTGAGAGACTCATAAAGAATTCTTAGTGCAGACGGTCCGTCAGACACTTCTTCCGACCTGATCCCCCAGGCTTTGAATTGAGTAGAAAGGATTTCCCTGTTTGTGGCGTTGTCGTCCACAACAAGTATCCGGATTCCACGAAGGGCATCTGCTGGAATGGGAATCTGGGCACAGGGCTGAGCTTTCTTGAATACCGAAGTGAACCAGAATTCTGAACCTGTTCCCGGCAGGCTGTTTACACCAATCTCGCCTTTCATCATTTCAGTCAGTTGCTTTGAAATAGCCAGTCCCAGGCCGGTTCCTCCGAATTCTCTTGTTGTACTGGTGTCAGCCTGGGTAAAACTTTCGAACAGTTTATCAATTTTTTCAGCTGGAATTCCAATACCGGTATCTTTCACAGAAAACTTCAGCAAAAGACTGTCTTCAGTCTGAGATTGAATTGTAACTGTTACTGCAACTTCCCCGGAGGATGTGAATTTTATTGCATTACCGGTGAGGTTTACCAGTATCTGTCTCAGCCTTCCAGGATCACC
>JAGLDB010000135.1 GCA_023145935.1 Candidatus Sabulitectum sp.
TATGAAGCCCGTCGATATCAGCATCAGTAGCAAGAATAACTCGGTTGTAACGGAGCCCTTCAACACCACCTTCAATATTCATAGCCCGCATAATGTTGTAGATCTCTTCATTCTTGTAGACGGTATCCCGCCTGTGGGAATAAACATTCAAAGGTTTCCCTTTCAGAGCATACACAGCCTGAGTATAAACATCCCTGGAGGCCACAAGGCTTCCAGCAGCACTCATTCCCTCAGTAAGAAAGATGGAGCTTTCCTCTTCCCTCTTGTGACCACTTCCGAGATGAATCTTGCAGTCTTTCAGCTTGGGAATACGAATTGCAGTCTGCTTCGCCCTGGCTCTGGCTTTCTTTTTCACAGAGAGAAGCTCTGTGCGGAGTTTCTGATTGGCCTTTACCTTGTAGATAAGTTGATCCGCCAGAGCAGTATCACGGTGAAGCATCTGCTCTATCTCACTCTGCACCTGAGCAACGATGTCACGGCGGATATCGCTGTTGCCAAGTTTGTTCTTGGTCTGACTCTCGAATACAGGTTCTTTAAGTTTGATGGATATGGCTGCTATGATTCCATCCCGGACATCATCTCCTGTGAACTTTTCGGAGCTGTAGGCATTTACTCCTTTAAGAAGCCCTTCTTTAAATGCAGAGAGATGGGAACCTCCAGCACTTGTGTACTGGCCGTTAGCGAATGACAGGTATCTCTCTCCATAGGAATTAGTGTGAGTAAAAGCAAATTCCAGAGTTTTCGACCTGAAGTAAAAGACCGGGTAAACCGATTCTTCCCCAGTCTCGTGCTCAAGAAGATCCTTAAGACCATTCTCTGACTGGTATGTGTTCTCGTTGAACTGAATCTTCAGCCCGGAGTTAAGAAAAGCGTAATGCCTGATCCTCTTCTCCAGAAAAACCTCGTGGAAGGCAAAACTTCCAAATATCTCATGATCCGGGGTAAACTCTACATATGTGCCGTTCCGTTCTTTCGTTTCCTCTGTAGTATCCTCGACAACCTCTCCCCTGCAGAAAACTATTCTTCTGCACTTGCCTTCTCTGTATGAAGAAACCATAAAGTGTTCGGACAACGCATTTACAGCCTTTGTTCCAACACCGTTCAGCCCCACACTGAACATGAAAACATCGGTGTTGTACTTGGCTCCCGTATTTATCCGGGAAACACATTCAAAGAGCATTCCAAGAGGGATTCCCCGACCGTAATCACGCACAGAGCAGGTTTGCCCACTCTGCTTTACTCTAATGCGTTTGCCGTGGCCCATGATGAATTCATCTACTGAGTTGTCTATTACTTCTTTCAAAAGAACATAGATGCCATCGTCAACAGTTGAACCGTCTCCCAGACGGCCAATGTACATTCCAGTTCGCAATCGAATATGCTCTATGGATGAAAGGCTCTTGATCTTGCTTTCGTCATACTGCACTGCGGTGTTGACGCTCATTATACCACCATATCTTGATTGCTGTGTAACTTACACCCCCACATACTGTGTGTCCACATCATTCCACTGGAATAACGGAACATATAGTGGCTCTCCTTAGGCGAGTATACAACATTTTGATTAATTCTGGAAGTGGAGGGTCAGTCACCCTGGCCTTTGAAGCCCCGAAGAACACGGCCTGCCTTTCCCATGGCTTTTCCCGGTTCCGAAAGCAGTTCACCGGTCCAGCGGCGGATCTTGCTGAAGCTCGTGACTTTCCTCCAGCTGCGATATCTCTCGATCCGGTGTTTCCATGAGACAACATCTTCAATCTTCATGTGAGGAAGACGCATGTTCATAACCTCGTGTGCCCTGTTCCGCGCAGGGTCAAGAAGTTCCGGATTGGTATCACTGGTCAGGTAGCCGTTCTCTGCTGCCCAATCGTGTATGTATCTGCCTGGAATGGCCGTTGAGAAGTAAACAATGATATCATCCGGTTTCAGCTTCTTAAGCAATTCGTATGTAGCCCTCAGATCATCATCGGTCTCCAATGGGAAACCGATCATCAGGTTGGCAGTGGCTTCAACCTTAAACTCATGGCACCATGTGAAAGCTTCCACAGCCTGCTCCGGTGTGGTTTCCTTCTTGTAAAAATCAAGAATTCTCTGGCTTCCACTCTCTACGCCAAAAGAGATAACATGGCAACCACTTTCCTTCATTATTCTTATCTTGTCTCTCGAGACTGTGTCTACTCTGCTGTTACAGTGCCATTCAAGATCAATGTCTGCTTCTTTCAGCTCATCACGGAATGTTTCGAACCAGCTTTCAGGATGCATGGTAATTGTGTCATCCTTGAAAAAGATTTTCGGACAGGTATCGTTTCGCAGTTCTACCAGTTCCTTTATCTCGGTAACCACATTAGAGGCAGAGCGATATCTTATTCCACCACCGTAGATCAGATCGGTACTGGGTTTGCAGTATATGCACTTGAATGGACACCCCCTTGTGGTCACCACTCCATACTCCGACATACCATTTGCAAGGTAGGAATCGTAGTCTACCACATCACGAGCCGGGAATGAAATATCATCAAGAACCTGGGGAACTGGCCTTCTGGGATTCTCTTTGAATGAACCATCCTCAAGTCGGTAGGCGAGATTCCTTATGTTTTTGAAATCCTCACCCTTTTCAACAATGTCTGCAAGTTCTACAATTGCCTCTTCTGCTTCCCCGAGCATGGCAATATCGGCACCTGTTCCTTCAATGGATTTGTCTGCAAAAATGCTTGGATAGGCACCTCCCACCACGAACAGGGCGTCAGGTACCACTGTTTTAAGATGTGTGGTAACAAAAGAAGCCCTCTCCAGTTTTGCAGCGGCAGATATGGCAACAGCAACAATACCAGCACCTTGCACAAGATGATCCAGGTCGGTAATTTCTTTACAGAAGGAATAGTCCATGTACACTGGTTCATGCCCTGCCTCCCTGAGCGCGCTAACAAGATGCATAACGCCCAGAGGCTCGGAAAGACCATTGTACTCAAACCACTGGAATCTGGGATAGACCAGAGCAACCTTCATTTGACTTCTCCTTTACTCAACTAAGCGCCGAAGATAGCTGATTCTCCCACACATCACAAGAAAACAAAAGTAATCACTGTATTTTCCCTGAGCCGTTAAGCCCTGGAATAATTTCCCTGCCTCCAATAATGAACCATGTTGTAAAGAACACAGCCAAAGAAAGAACTGCATTAATAACCGGTATGAACGGATGCATGACAACAATTGAAAAAGCCGGTAAAAAAGCTGTCAGCGGTCTCTTTATACCCCGGGCGAAACCAGTTGGTCCATGGATCCGATTAAGCTTCCAGGCAAACAGCAGTGCTACCATGGAGAATAATGATAGATAGGCAATTGCAGCTCCAAGTGTTCCTGCCAGAGGAACTAGAAAGAAAAGCAGTCCAATCTGAATCAGAAGAGATAATGCCACAAGAGGAAGAGCAGACTTCTGGCGTTCTTCGGCAATGATCACAGACATATAGAGATGAAAGAAATATGCTGCAGGAAGAGTAATAATAATGATACGGAATACGAGCAGGGCTGTACCCTGACTCACTCCACGAAGAAATTCATTACCCCATATAAGTCTTAGCAGAGTAAGTTCACTCGCCCATAAAGGTAAAACAACAGCAGCAGCTATCACAGCAAACAGCTCGGTCATCCACACGATTTTTTCCCTGACATTTCCCCAGCCCTTCCGGGCAGCTTCGCAAAGAGCAGCAAACAATGCTCCGGGTAAAAGGGTCGGGGTAACAATAAGAACCAGTGTTTCAAATATTTTGATCGATTGCTGATAAGAAGCCACCGCAGCATTACCAAGATTTGCTTTGATAAATATCGAATCGATCCTTAGACCTGCAGCCATAAGAATACCAACTATTCCCAGAGGCACCGCTGCTTTAAAAAGAGGAATTGAGGATCTCAAAACAGATTTGGATACATCGATTCTGAAACCCAATTTGCGAAGAACATAGTAGACAAAGATCAAAGCAGGAAGTTGCCTGATCAGATAAGTTGAACCAGCGAAAAGAACACCTTTGCCGGTGTACCATGCAAACACAGCAAGAAGGATTCCCAGTACACCGTGAAGAGCTCGCGCAGTTCCCTCGTTTATCATCAATTCTCTTGCGCGAAAAACAGCAAACGATGTTTCACAAAAGCCGTCCAGAATAAAACCTGTAGAAACCATCAGCATGAGAATCAGCTGGCTGTTGGAATAGCCACCTGCCCAACCGGCAAGCATAACTGTGGACACTGCAATGACTGAAAGGCCAGTTCGAAGAAAAATAGCAGACGAAAGAGTGCGGTCCACAGGGCTGCCTGCAGCTATTCTTCTTGTGATCAGCATTGTTGCGCCCATATCACTGAGAAAAATAACTATAAGCCCCATAGACACCGCAAAAAGCAACTCTCCAAAAGCGCCATCACTTAGTAACCTGGAATAAATCATTAACGAAACAAAAAGACCTGCTTTGCCGAAGATCTGCCCCAGAAGCATATAGGCACTGTTTGCCCTGCGACCTGCCATTACGGTCTGAAAACCTCACTTGGGGACATTCCAGCTTCTTTCAAAGCAACATTCCTCTTGATCTTCTTAGTGGTAGTTTTGGGGAGCTCAACGGGGTTTATGATAAAACTGGCGATCCTCTTGTAGGTTTCCGCCGCAGCGTTATAGTTTTTTACTACTTTTCTCATGGCTTTTATCTCGTCATCCTGAGTTATCTTCCTATTCTGGTTCTCTGCTTCCTCAATGAGCAGATCCCTGTCCGGAACAAGAAGTGCACAGATCTCCTCTCCCTTGGTTTCGGAGACTCTGCCAAATACCATACATTCCTTGATATGTCTGAAACGATTGAGTTCTGTCTCAATTCCTTCCGGATAAACATTCTTGCCGTTCTTGGCTATAATGACATTCTTCTTTCGTCCGGTAATAAAAAGGAAGCCTTCGCTGTCAAAATATCCGAAATCACCGGTGCGGAACCATCCGTCTTCTGAAAGCACCTCTGCAGTTGCTTCCGTATTTCCGTAGTAACCCAGCATGATGTTGGGTCCCTTAACTAATATTTCACCCACACCAAACTCATCCGGTTTATCTATTCTTCCCTCTACTTCAGATAGAAGAAGCCCCACGCTGCCATACTTGTTAGCTTTTTCCCTGTTTGCGGAAAGAATAGGTGCGGTCTCTGTGAGTCCATATCCTTCCAGCATTCTGAACCCCAGCTTTTCAAGCCCCTCAATTGCTTTGGGGTCAATTCCGGCTCCTCCGGAAATAAGCAGACGCAGTTTTCCGCCAAACTTTTCGTGCACAGGATCAAAGACCTTTCTTCTGAATCCCTTTATGCCCATCTTTTCTGTAAATTTTGAGAGTGTAAGCCCAACTCCGAATTTAGCTTTGCCCACAAAAGAAGATTTGATGTTGTCCATGATCCGACGATACAGTGTCTCCCAGAGAAGCGGAACCGCCAGCAGAACTGTTGCATGGGTTGTAACAAGATCTGCAGCTACATACCGGAGGCCATGAGCAATTGCAATCTCTGCGCCGCACGCCAGAGGCAGAAGAAAACCTACCGTTCCCTCAAACAGATGATGAACAGG
>JAGLDB010000136.1 GCA_023145935.1 Candidatus Sabulitectum sp.
CCCCAGTTAGTTACATCAAGATCCGGATATGAATTGGGAACCAACGGGTTGGGGCTGTTGCCTATGGCAACGATCAGAATGTCGGTTTCCATGATGTATTCCGAACCCTCAACTGGAATGGGTCGTCTTCTGCCTGATGAATCCGGTTTTCCAAGTTCCATTTTTATCAATTCAGCGCCTGTTATCCATCCCTTGTCATTTCCAACCAGTCGAACGGGGTTGTTCAGAAGATGGAATTCAACACCTTCCTCTCTTGCATGGTGGATTTCTTCAAGCCTTGCAGGCATCTGTTCTTCAGCTCTTCTGTAGACGATCAATGATCGTTCTGCACCCATTCGGAGCGCAGTTCTGGCACAGTCCATTGCAACATTTCCGCCACCTACCGTTATCACAGTTCTGCCCCTGACTATGGGAGTGTCTGACTGCGGGAAAGTGTATGCCTTCATCAGGTTTGCTCTTGTGAGGTATTCATTTGCAGAAAGAACTCCCAAGAGGTTCTCGCCTTCAACCCTCATGAATCTCGGCAGCCCGGCACCTGTCCCAATAAAGACTGCATCGTTCTCTTCCACAATCTTTTCCACTGGAGCTGTTTTACCAACGATGAAGTTGTACCTGAATTTTACTCCCAGTTTCTCCAGATAGTCAACTTCAGTCTGAACAATGGCTTTGGGAAGTCTGAATTCCGGTATTCCATAAAGAAGAACTCCACCAGCCTTGTGAAAAGCCTCGTATACTGTAACATCATGACCGAACTTGATCAGATCTCCGGCAACAGTCAAACCAGCAGGACCTCCGCCGACAATTGCCACTTTTTTGTTTGTTTTCTTGACCTCTGGAGGTGTTGCGTAGACTCCCTGTTTCCGCTCCCAGTCAGCAAGGAACATTTCAAGTTTGCCTATCATCACGGCTTTAGTCGGATCTTTCTTTGCTTTGCCGATCACGCAGACAGCTTGGCATTGCTCTTCCTGGGGGCAGACTCGACCGCAAACTGCTGGAAGAAGATTCTTCTGTTTAAGAACGTGTATACCCTGCTGGAAATCGCCCTGTGCAATTGCTTTTATAAATCCGGGTATATCTATTCCCACCGGACACCCCTCGATGCAGAATGGAGTTTTGCACTGAAGACACCGCTGTGCCTCGATCATGGCCATTTCAGGTGTGTACCCCAGAGGAACCTCTTTCACATTATGAATTCTTTCCTTCGGGTCCTGCTCCGGCATAACGGTTGGTGGAATTTTCAGTCTTTCTGCGGGCTTCATTTCGCACCACCTTTCAGGGCAGCTTCCAGTCTGCAGCCTGTTTCCTTAGAGTAGTGTTCAAGAGCCACTCTTTCGTAACTCTTGTAGGTGTTCAGGCGGGCCATCATTTCGTCAAAATCAACTTCGTGTCCGTCAAATTCCGGGCCATCCACGCAGGCGAATTTTGTTTTACCGCCTACTGTTACCCTGCAGCCACCGCACATGCCGGTTCCATCAACCATTATGGGATTCAAACTGACTATGGTGGGAATACCAAGTTTCTTTGTAAGAATGCAGACGAATTTCATCATTATCGGTGGCCCCATGCAGATGCACTGGTCGAACTTCTCGCCCTGATCAACAAGTTCGCTGATGGCGTCAGTTACAAGCCCCTTTTTCCCTTTTGAACCATCATCAGTTGTGATAACAACATCGTCACTCACTGCACGCATTCTATCTTCAAGTATTAACAGGTTTTCCGACCTTGCTCCCAGAATAGAGGTTACTCTGTTGCCGATCTCCTTCATGGCTTTTGCCACAGGGTAGAGCGGGGCAGCACCTATGCCCCCACCAACGCAGAGTACATGGCCAACCTTCTCTATGTGAGTCGGCTCTCCCAGCGGCCCGGCTATATCTGGAATCGAGTCTCCAACTTTCATCTGAGCCAGTTGAAGCGTTGTTTTTCCCACCGATTGAATAATAAGAGTAATGCTGCCTTCGTCACGATCCACATCCGCCAGTGTAATAGGTATCCTCTCTCCTTCATCACTTATGCGCATCAGGACAAACTGCCCGGGCTTTCGGTAGGCTGCCACATCCGGAGCGTGGAGCCTGTAGAGCGTGATGTCCGGGCCAAGTGTTTCTTTGTAGAGGATTTCGTGCATTGATTGCCCTTCGATTTTGAGAATGTGAATCTAATCTGAAACAGGTTCTTTTCTCTCGAAATTTGCATATTTGCTATGACCACAGCAGGTATCACAATATTCCTCAAGGAGGTTCCAGTCAAGTAGCTCTAAACTGCTTTGTAAACAGGGTTTCTTTGTTTCTGCAGGCTTTTGGTAAATGACAGATGAAAATGCACCGATTATGAAAAAGTCGATGCATTTTCTCTTAAAAGCTGGAATTTATATGAGATCAGTCTATCAGGAATTCTTCGGAATCCACATAGGGTGTTTCTCTTTTCCCGGTAAGAGATATGATCTTGCCTGCCAGAAGTCCTGACACTATTGAGAATACCACAGTTATCAGAATCCCTTTCAATTGACTGGTTTTACTGATCCCGTTAACGGTGAGTATTGCAGCCAGACCACCAAACAATCCAGGCAGACCGTGAAGGTTGAATACACCGCATGTATCTATTTTCTTTGTAAGTGCCTGAAGGCGACTCTGCAGTACAGCAAATCCTACAGTTGAAATAACGCCAGCAAGAATACCGATCACAAATGCGTAAGCAGGAGGAACTTTGTCGCATGTTGACCCGATTGCAACACCACCGGCAAGAGCAGCATTGGCGATATCAGCAGGAGAAATTTTGCCACGGAGCTTAACAGTTGCAAAGTACGTGGCAAGTGTTGAACCACTTAGAGCGAGGATCACATTGATAATTGTCATGGGTATGTCTTCAACAGCCACAAGAGCAGCACAGAAGGATGGCCAGAATACCCACAGCACCATGCTGCCAAGCAGAGAAAAGCGGTCACTTACATCATCTGCTTCAATGGGTACAGAGAACTCTTTCTTAGTTGTCATTGCGTAAGCGACTGCCAGCCCGAACAGGGCGCCGAAAGCGTGTATCACAATGGATCCACCGGTATCGACAAAGCTTCCATGTGCTATTAACCCGAATCCGCCTTCAAGCAATATCCATTCATTCAATGCATAAAAAGGTACAAAGAGAATACCCAGAAGTATGTACTGATACATTTTCAACCTGCCAAGAACAGCCCCTGACGCGATTAAGAGGCTTGCTGCTGCAAATTCTGCCAGTATCAAACTGTCTATCTGGGAAGAGGCACTTCCAATTATCCCAAGACTTTCTTTTATGAAATACAGTGGGATGGTTATGCTTACAAGCAGGTATGTAGCAGTAAGAGCTGAACGCCCGTACTTTTTAACAAAGACCATGAGAAAGCCGAAGCCAAGAAGAAGCATGGCCATAATGTGGATAGCTCTGAAATATTTCAACGCGTCAATTATTGGTTGCAATTCATGATCCATTTAAGTCTCTATTCCAGGTTTGTGTACGAATTCTCTTTCATGCAACACCGATAATAATCCTGAACAGACCCAGTCACCAGAGGGGTTAGTTGATTTCCATGATTAATGCAGAAAGCCTTCTTCTAATCTCCTTCTGCAAGATATTTTCGTAGCGTTTTCGGATCGCATTTAAGAGCCATTGCAGCTTTTGTTCTGCTTCCTCCGAAGGATTCCACTGTCTGCCTGATATGTTTTCTCATTGCCTCATGAAGGGTTAATGCGTCAGGATTTTCTGATGCAATGGTATTGAATGAGATGTGACTTTTCTTTATTGTATCTCCTGCAGACGCTATTGAAGCTCTTTTCAGGACATTTGATAGCTCACGGATATTACCGGGCCATCGGTGCAGTGAAAGCAGATCCAGTGCTCCCCTTGTGATACTCTTCTCCGTGAAGTGCGATACAAGCATAGGAATGTCTTCCAGCCTGTTTCGTAAAGCTGGAAGATCTATCTGCACAACTGAGATACGATAGTAAAGATCAGTCCTGAAAGATCCATCAGAGATCTGCTTTTCCACATTCGAATTTGTGGCTGTAACTAGTCTTATGTCGGTGGTTCTTTCTCTGGTCTCACCCAGTCTTCTGAAAACTCCTGTATCCAGCACTCGCAGGAGCTTTGCCTGCATATGCAGAGGAAGATTCCCGATCTCATCCAGGAAAAGAGTGCCCAGATCTGCTTCTTCCAGAAGTCCTTTCCTGGGTGAATTGACGCCGGTATAAGCACCCCTTGCCGCACCGAAGAATTCTGATTCCATTAGTGTTTCCGGAATTGCACCGCAGTCCACGGGAACGAAATCCCCCTGTTTTCTCAGGCTGCCCATGTGAATTGCTCTTGCACAGAGTTCTTTACCGGTTCCTGTCTCTCCGGAGATAAGAACTGGAACATTCTCTTGAGCTACCCTTTCAAGCTCAAACCTGATTTTTCTTATTCCTACGGAATTACCGATTATTGTATCAGACAATTTGTCTTTCCTTTGTGGAAGCAGTTTTTCCGCAGGTCCTGCTGCCAGCACCGCAGCCACCGGCTCCAGAAAGGCGGCAAGTTCCAGAGCAGGAGCACCTGTGCAATAGAGAGGATTGCTCCCTGGAACAGTGACCATATCCTGCTTTCCCAGAGTTGAAATGCTTTTCAGATTCAGGGCTTTTGTAAGATCAGGGAGAAGGGCGTCACCTTCGAGATAGCTTTGTATCCATTTGGATACAGTTCCCAGTATGCTGCTGGTCCTTTGCTCAGACAATAGATCTTTTGAAGCAGAAACCCAGTTTGCAGAGAACAGATTATTGTAGTTTATTCTGTCCTGTATACTGAGTTGATTCAGTATGTCTTTTCTGCCCTGGAAGATGCGTTCTCGCAGATGGTAATTTTCAGGCAGACCGCACTTTTCTGCAAGCCGGCAGACCAGCAGGGGAGATGGAAGGTTCAGAAGTTCTTTAAATCCATCCTCAATATTAATTCCGGAAATAATCTTTACTGCTGTCTGTTCCTCAGGCAGTTCAATTGCTATTTCACTAAATTCAGTTTCAGTGAGTTCATAAGACCCTTGCTCAAGAAGCAGTTCAATCTCAGAGAGACAGACCAGGTGTTTGTCACCTAAAACATGTCCTTTGGATCGGGCTTGTTTGAGAAGCTCAATACCTCTTTGGACATCACCAGCCTGGATGTAAAGCACACCTGCATAAAGAGTGCTAATTCCGGAATAGAGTTCGAGGCCATGCTGGTCTGCAAGCTCTGCAGCTCTGAGAGCTGTGGGTAGAGCATGTTCACCGCCACCGAGTAGAACAGCTCTGTAGGCCTCCAGCATGTTCAACATCTGTTCGGTAAGTATTCCACCGGTTTCCATATTTTTTTTGAGTTTACAAAGTGTTTCCCCTGCAGTGGTGATCCTCCCCATCTTCAACTGAAGAACGAACAGGTCAATATGCGGAGGTCTCTTTAAAGAGAGTACACTTTCGTCATGGAACTGTACTGCTGTTCTGAAGTCTTCCAGAGCTTTTTTCCAGTTGCCGACCACCTGAAGTGTTCGTCCCCGCTCCTGCAGGCTTTCAACCAGGTGTGA
>JAGLDB010000137.1 GCA_023145935.1 Candidatus Sabulitectum sp.
TTTCGTCAAGCAGCAGAGGCCCGTTAATAAAGGTATTTCTGTGCATTGACCCGAGTCGAATAAATTCTGCCTTTTCAAGACCTGGTATCATTCTGAAAACTCTCTTCTGCTCCGGGTATGTCAGCTTGGTCTGGAATCCAACCAGGTTCCATGCTGTACCTGCCTTGTTTTCCATTCGAAGTTGAACCACTGCAAAAGATCGAAGACCTGTTCGGGGATCAACCAGCCCAACCGGTTTCATTGGTCCGAAAGCAAGTGACATGTCACCGCTGTCTGCAATTGCCTCAACAGGCATGCATCCCTGAAAGTGGATCTCTTTCTCAAAGTCTCTGGTAGATACCCTTTCTCCTTCTTTCAGCTCCTGGACAAACTTGAAATACTCCTCTTCCGTGAAGGGGCAGTTCAGATAATCAGCTTGAGAATCGGTATCAGTGTCAGTTTCATAGCGATTCTGAAAATAGGCCCGATCCATGTTCACAGACTCAAAATCAACCACCGGGGCGATGGCGTCGTAAAAGTAAAGAGACCCGCTGCCAGTGAGCTTAGCCAGAGCATCTGTAAGAGAAGTGGAAGCAAGAGGACCTGCAGCGATTATAACTCTGCCTGGAGGAATCTCTGTTACCTCTTCTTCAATGAGTGTGATCAATTTCTCACTGCACAACATTTCTTGCACAGTTTTACTGAACTCCTCCCTGTCCACTGCCAATGCTCCTCCAGCGGGAACACGACAACAGTCTGCGGCCTTCATAAGAAAAGACCCGCACCTGCGAAGTTCTTCCTTCAGAAGCCCTGGAGCATTGTGCAACAGATTAGACCGGAAAGAATTGGAACAGACAAGTTCAGCAGGCAGGCCTGTTGTATGGGCAGCTGTCATTGTTCCCGGACGCATCTCATACAGATCAACCTCAACACCGGAACGGGCAAGCTGCAAAGCAGCCTCGCTCCCGGCAAGACCAGCACCCACAATTGAAACTTTCAAGAAAACCTCCAGTGTAAATTCAGCACCATGAAACTATTTGTCAGTAAATATAGTGAAGGATTAAGTCCGGATTCGTCACAGTGTTGCAACAGAAAGCCTGCGATGTATTCTGAGCAGTACATCCCATGCAGGAGAACAGCAGAATTAAGGCTACACCGGTTTTCCGGATCAGAAGCTGATCAGCATTCATTCTTGCAGCCACATGAGATATGATATGTCTATGTACGCTTTCTGTGCAATCGCCTGGCTTTCGTAACATTGACCGGATAGAGCTTCATGCGTATTATCAATTCTGATAGACGAGATGCAAAATTGATGACTTCTGCCGAAAAGCTACCGTGGAATTGTATCAAATCAGGTTTCAAAATGGCATTTATCAAGCAGGGAGAATCAACTCTAATGACTGACTCGATACAGATGCTGGAAGACAGACTCAAATCGGTAAGTGATAACGAGCGTTTCGATCTTCTTATCAACCTTTCGCAGAGAAATTTCAAGGTGTCCCCTGCCAAAGCCCGCTCTTATGCGGAAGAAGCCCTTGTTTTATCAGTATCCGCCGAGTCCAGACCGCTGGAAGCTAAAGCTCTTAACGCACTTGGCAAGGCCCGTCTTGGCCAACTTGCTCCTGCCAAAGCTCTGAAACATCTTCTTGATGCTCTTTCCATTTACGAAAAGCTTGATTCAAAACAGGGTATTGCCGATGTTCTTGGCAACATAGCTCAGGTGCACCACTTAAGCGGTGAACGGGATGATGCCCTTAAATGTCTCGGAAGAAGCAGAACACTTTATGAGGAACTCGGTTGCAGGAAACAGCTTTCCAGAAACCTTAACTTAACGGGTCTGGTTCTTATAAGCGCAGACAGAGACGAAGAAGCACTTAAGCGCCTGACCGAATCACTTGAAATAGCCCTTGAAGAGGATGATGTAAAAACGATCAGAAGTGCCACGAATAATATTGGCATTCTCCACTACAGGAATGGTAACTTTGAAGAGGCAATCACCTGCTTCAGGAAAGCTGCGGAACTCAGCAGGCAGGAGAAAGAACTGAGATCGCTTGCAGGTAACTACATCAACATCGGTACAAGCAATATTCAGCTTGGTAATTACACCGATGCCCGTGAGTATCTGAACAGAGGCCTTGAACTGGCTGAACAGTCAGAAGCGCTGGATTTCATCATGCAGGGATGCCATTCTCTCTGTGAGTTGTACGAGAAGGAAGAAGATTTCAAGAAAGCACTTGAATACAACCGAAAAATGAGCGAGCTTGAGAGAAAGGTCTTTACTATGGAGAAAAGTAAAGCCATTGCCGAGATTCATGACAAATACCAGACAGAGAAAGCTGAGAATGAATCGGAAATTCACCGTCTCAAGAACATAGAACTGGTTGAAAAGAAACAACTTATAGAAGCTCAACTTCTGCAGTCGCAGAAACTTGATACTGTCGGAAGACTTGCAGGAGGAATTGCACACGACTTCAACAACCTGCTCACCGTAATAAAAGGACATGCAGACTTCATTCTTTTAGATATTGCAGAAACTCATCCCATATGGCCGGATGTTGAAGGGATAAGTAAAGCTGCCGATCGGGCCTCACTGCTCACTCAGCAGCTTCTTGCATTCAGCAGACAGCAGATATTGCGGCCGAGACCCCTGGACCTCAGCAAAATAGTATCAGGACTTCAGAGAATGCTGAGCAGGCTGTTGAGCGAGAACATCCAGATTGTCACATCCTTCCCGCAAAACCCGGGATGTGTTTTCGCCGATGAAAGCCAGATCGAACAGGTAATCGTCAATCTGGTGATAAACGCAAGAGACGCAATGGAATCAGGCGGTAAGCTCACTATTGAAGTTAGCGACCTTGATATTGATGAACAATCACTGATAACCAATCCCGATCTTCATCCGGGTCGGTACATGCAACTCTCTATCAGCGATACCGGATGTGGAATGAACGCAGAAATACAGGCTCGTATCTTCGAACCTTTCTTTTCCACCAAACCTGGCGGAAAAGGCAGCGGTCTGGGTCTTGCCATGGTGTACGGTATAGTTAAGCAAAGCGGCGGAGTTATAGAGGTAAGCAGCGAACCCGCAGTGGGTACAACCTTTATGATGTACCTGCCAAGGATTGAAGGGGAAAATATTCACGACGAAGAACAGACTGTACAAAGTTCTGAATCCGGTAATGGAGAGAGCATCCTTATTGTTGAAGATGATAAAACCCTGAGAAACCTAGTCGAGCGATACCTTTTCCGAGAGGGATACGAAGTAATGTCTGCCGAGTCGGCAGAGGAAGCATTGAAACTTTACAAAGACTCAGAGAACCTCCAATTGCTTCTTACGGATATTGTATTGCCCGGCATCAACGGGGTAATGCTTGCTTCTCAGCTGAAAGAGACGGGGTATAATGGCCGCATCCTCTATATGACGGGCTACACGAAGAATGAGATTATCCCTGATGACATAAGAAAGGACGGCAAAAGTCTACTGGAGAAACCATTCAGTCTTGCTACCCTTCATCAGAAAATAAGAAATTTACTTGATACAATGTAAAATTTAATGAATTGCCACGACACTGAAAGCTGAAACAGGGGAAAGAGTATTTGCTCTTTCCCTAGTTTTCAGAAATCAACTCCCGGCCTCAGTGTAAATGCAGAAGAATCCTCTGAAAAACTCTTGAAGTCCATGATCTCACTTCTATGCATCTGAATTTCCTACACAAATTATTGGAAATACTTTTCTTATTTGTTATTTTCCGATATACAGGGGAGGAAATGATGTGTGGATTCAGCGGCTTTTGTGCCGGATCGATCGGGAAAGAAGAAGGAAATGTCATTCTGCGCAGCATGGGAGAAACTCAGAACCACAGAGGTCCTGATGATTCTGCTGTTCTTCTCCGGGGAAATGTGGGGATCAGCTTTGTTCGACTTTCAATTCTTGATCTTGCAACTGGAATGCAGCCCATTGTTTCAAAAGAGGATGGCACTGCCATCGCCTGTAATGGCCAGATCTACAATTACATTGAATTGAGAGAAGAACTTCCATACGGTCATTATGAAACTGCCGGAGACATGGAAGTGGCGCTGAACGCATACAGATATCTGGGTGAGGATTTCCCCAACAGCCTGAACGGCATGTTTGCAGGAGTCATTCATGACCCAGGACGCAATGCTTTGTTTCTTTTCAGAGACAGATTCGGGATCAAGCCTGTTTACTACACTGAGACATCCCGGGGGTTCTTCTTTGCCAGCGAGATCAAGCCTCTTCTTGGAATTCCAGGCGTACGCTGCGAGATGGAGGATTCTCTTCTGCCTGCGTTCTTCACTTACAGATACATACCGGGAGAGAAAACTCTGTTCAAAGGTATTTACAAGTTACCCCCTGCTTCAATTCTGAAGCTGAATACAGAGAATGGCGAGTTTGAAGTAAAACAATACTGGGAATGGAGTTTTCCTTCTGATAGCCGGGATGTTTCTCTCTCTGAAGCATCAGAAGAATTCAATAGATTAATTACTGATGCTGTTCGTATCAGACTTCGAAGTGACGTTGAAGTAGGCAGTTTCATCTCCGGGGGGATAGACTCATCAGCGGTGGCAAGCATAGCGGCAATACACAAGCCTTCAATAAAACTGTTCACCATTGGCTTCGGTGAAGACAGATATGACGAAACGGTTGATGTTGACGAATTCCTTGACCTGATGGGCGACAGATTCAGCCAGGCGGAATCTATCAGACAACACTGTGTCATGGATCAACTATCTTCTCTGCCGGGAATCATCAGGTCTGTTGAAGAACCCATATCTCTTGGTACCATGCTGCCCACTGATCAGGTTTGTTCCCTGGCATCGAAAAGACTGAAAGTTGTGCTATCCGGTGAGGGCGCTGATGAGATCTTTGCAGGTTACAGAAAGTTTCTTGTGGAAGCAGCAGCACTGGAATACCCCACAGCTTCAGTTGAAGAAAAACGTCGACTACTCGCAATGTGTCCCGAGCTCTCCCTTCGTCTTGGCAGGTCTGATGAAAACCATCTCAAGAGACACATAGCCAGTGAAATGCTTTTCAATCCCAGTGAACTCGTCCCTCTCCTTGGGTTACCCCGAAAACCGGAACTGGATATGTCAGCCATTATTCCCTCATCACTTAATGCAGACACACATCCCATCTCAGCCATGCAGGCTATCGAGGTGAAATCTCGGCTTCCCCATTATGTGAATCTCAGACTGGATAAGCTCAGCATGAGACACGGCCTTGAAACAAGAACTCCTTTTCTTGACTACAGGCTGGCGGAGTTTGCTGCATCGTTACCTGTTAGCCTGAGAGTAAATCTTAAGGCTGGACAGGAAAAGTACATCTGCCGGGAATCCTTTCACAGGTTCGGAGTGCTTCCACACTCAGTTTCCAACCGATTAAAAAAGCCTTTCACAATGCCAATTGCTGACTGGTTCTCCCGCACCTCCGTCCTGCCTGAATCCATACAGGAGATCCTCCTGGGTAATGAGATTCACAGGCAGGGAATACTTGACGGCAATCTTGTAAGAAAATACGCAACG
>JAGLDB010000138.1 GCA_023145935.1 Candidatus Sabulitectum sp.
AACGAAAGGGGTTTTCAATTGCGTAACATCATGATTATGGCTTTGATCATTGCTTCCGTAGCAATGGCCAGTGGTGAATTTTCTACAGGAGGTTCAGAGCTTCTTCAGTTTAAGGGATATGTCATCAGTACATTCAATACCTTCGGTGAAGAGGATGCTGATCCGGATAATGGTTTCAGCGTGCTTGCCACAATCGAGTGGTATCCACGGTTGAACGACTGGGTTGATGCAAAGATAGCCTTCAAGTCGCAGCCAACAAAGTACACCGGTAGTTACGAGGATCTTAGTCTGACCACGGAAGACATAGTTATCAACATGCACTTCAATGACATTGCCACATTCACCATGGGTCACTTCAAGAGACCTTTTGGTCATTGCTACACACGCTCCGGCAGCAGCATGTATTTCCGGGACCGGGCACAGCTGGCAGACACGTTCGGTGACTTCGGCAAGCGGGACATCGGAGCAAATGTTGCTTTGAACTTCGGTTTTGCAAATTTCGATCTAGCCTGCACAAACGGAGCTGGCGACAACGAGCCGGAAGATGACAGCCACAAGAGCTTCACCGCTCGCGCGGTTTTTGAACCAATGAATGGTATCCAGGTTGCCGGTGCCTTCGGCAGCTACTCTGAAGACGCAGACTCCACTGGTGAGACAACCATATCCGCCACTGCAATGGATTTCTACACAGTGATCGATCAGCCTCTGAGCGAAACAGTTGAGCTCTCTTTCATCGGTGAATACATCTTGGTCGGTGAGCCAATGGAAGACGATTCCGACTGGACAGATGCAAGTGGGTATGCAGTCACTCTTCTTGCCAACTTTAACCTTGAAGGAAACATGCTTCAGGCAATAAGACCCGCTCTTCGTTACGAGAACAACAGCCCGGGATATGCCGGTAGTGATGATCCTGAGAATGATGAGGGTGCAATTGACTTCTGTCTCAATCTGGACCTGTACAGTAGTAAGAACACTGTACGTATCGGCATGCGCAACCACACATTTCAGAGCCAGGATGAAGGCAGGTATACAGACATGTACTTCGGTTGGAGAATGAAGTTTTAACCACAGTTATTCGAAAGGAATAAAATGAAAAGAAACATAACAACAATGATATTTCTGGCGGGACTGACCCTTGTGGGAGCATGTGGCGAGCCGGGAGATGGAACATCCGCAGGCACGGAGTCCGGTGGAATAGTGGAGATCAGCGTGGTGGGCTCAACAACGGTTCAGCCACTGGCGGAGCTTTTAAGTGAGGCTTACGAAGCAATTGATCCCAATGTTCGGGTAACTGTCAGTGGTGGTGGCAGTAGTGTTGGCGTAAAGAGTGCAGCAGAGCAGACAGCAGACATCGGTATGGCTTCAAGAGAGATAAAAGAGAGCGAGATCCAGGATTGTCCTGAAATAGCGATCCATACCATAGCTCGCGATGGAATTGCAATTGTAGCAAATCCCAATATTGATGTTGATGGAATTACAATGGAACAGGCCAGAGAGATATTCTCTGGAGAGATCACTGACTGGAGTGAGGTTGGCGGAACAGCCGGAATGATCACTGTAGCAGCACGGGAAGAGGGTTCCGGTACCAGGGCTGCTTTTGAGGATCTGGTAATGGAAGATGCTCTTATAAGTGAAATGGCAATTCTTCAGCCTTCCAATGGTGCGATTCGCACAACTGTTGCTACAACTCCCGGTTGCATTGCTTTTATCAGCTTCGGATACCTGGACAGCAACACAAAGCCCATTGCCGTTGATGGTGCTCTTCCAACTGCAGAGAACGTAAGTGCAGGCAGTTACCCTGTGGTACGACCCCTGAACATGGTGACTTACGGGGAGCCAACCGGTGCGGTGGCAGAGTGGCTTGAATTCATCGTAGGCGAAGACGGCCAGGCAATAGTAGTTGCAGAGGGCTACTTACCCATCTAGGCAGGGAGAAATAAATGACTTCCGGAACCCGGCGAACAGGGTTGGAAAAGACCATGAAGACCATTCTGATTGTGTCTGCACTGGCATCGCTGCTGATCGTACTTCTAATCTTCATTTTCACCATGGAAGAGGCCATGCCGGCGTTCCGGGAGCTTGGTGTCTGGAAAATGCTTTCCGGTACCACCTGGAGACCTGGCAATGGCGAGTTCGGCATTCTGGCCATGATAGCAGGTAGTGGTCTTGTTACTCTGGGGGCAGTACTGATAGGTGTCCCTCTTGCCCTGGGTACTGCGGTCTTTCTTTCGGAGATCGCCCCGGGATGGATAGTGAAAATAGTCAGGCCTTCCATTGAATTGCTGGCAGGGATCCCATCTGTTGTTTACGGACTATTCGGCATGGTGGTTCTTGTTCCCCTTGTGAGAGAGATTCCCGCTCCCGGGAATGCAGGGTTTGGCCTGCTGGCCGCCTCAATAGTTCTTGCGGTAATGGTTCTGCCAACAATTGCCAACATCTCGGAGTTCGCTATCAGAAGTGTTCCCAGAGGGTATAAAGAAGGTTCACTTGCTCTGGGGGCCACAAAGTGGGAAACTATTTCCAGGGTTCTGATCCCCGCAGCAAGACCGGGAATAGTCAGCGCGGTGGTTCTTGGTCTGGGTAGAGCACTGGGAGAAACAATTGCAATGATAATGGTCATTGGAAATTCTGTAGTTCTGCCCACCGCACTCACAGGTAATCCCCTCAGCATCTTTTTGAGCAGAGCAAGAACGCTGACAGGTAACATCGCCGTTGAGATATCCTATGCAACGGGAGTTCATGAGAGTGCATTGTTTGCAACCGGAGTAGTTCTCTTTGTTCTGATCATGCTGGTTAACAGCTCAGCCGGATTTCTTTTAAGAAGGGGAACTCACTGATGAACAAAAGAAACTTTTCCCAGAATATGGCATTCGGGATGTTCTGGCTCGCGGGAATTGTTTCGGTACTGATAATGGCATTTGTGGTGGGTTACATAATGGTGAAAGGGCTCCCGGGGATCAGTCTTGACTTTTTCACCACATCGCCCCGTGGAGGTCTTTCCGGTGATGGCGGTATCTATTCAACCATCGTTACCACATTTTATATGATTGTGGTGACTTTAGTGTTTGCTACGCCTGTTGGGGTGGGAACAGCCATATACTTAACAGAGTACTCCAGCAATACAGATAACAGGGTTATCGGTAGACTGGTAAGCATCGCAAGGTTTGGAGTGGAGACCCTTGCAGGCGTTCCTTCAATAATCTTTGGTTTGTTCGGCTATGCTTTGTTTGTTACTGTAATGAATCTTGGATTTTCAATTCTTTCCGCTTCCCTTGCCGGGGCCTGCCTGATAATCCCTGTGATCATCAGAACCACAGAAGAGGCTTTAAAGGCAGTGCCTGCCGGGTACAGAGAGGGATCTCTTGCCCTTGGTGCCAACCGATGGGAAACCACATGGAAGGTTGTTCTTCCTGCAGCACTTAGAGGAATCTCAACTGGTATTTTGTTAAGCGCAGGACGCATAGTTAGCGAAACTGCCATTTTCTTCGTAACACTTGGAGGCAGCTATAGAGTTCCCCGCTCTTTGATGTCAGGGGGAAGAACCATGGCTCTTCATGTTTACTATCTAGCTATGGAAACAAGAGCTTTCGACAAGGCAATGTCTACTGCAGCAGTTCTGGTGGCTTTGATCGTAATTATGAATCTTACTATCAACATGGTTACCAATAAGATCGCAGCGAAATAGTAATAGGGGTGAATGAATTGGAGAATGAAACAACAAGGATGAGTACAGAGGGTTACAGCCTTTACTACGGCAGATTTAAAGCTCTGAACAGCATAGACATCAAGATACCATCAAACAGAATTACCGCATTTATCGGACCTTCAGGATGTGGAAAGAGCACCTTTCTCAGAAGCTTTAACAGAATGAACGATCTTATTCCCGGTGTTACCACAACAGGTACAGTGCGTCTTGATGGTAGAGATGTTGCAGATGAAGATGTTGTGAAGCTTCGAAAGAAAGTGGGCATGGTTTTTCAGAGACCAAACCCGTTTCCCAAATCAATTTTTGATAATGTTGCCTACGGGCCCAGACTTCACGGGTTAAGAAATCGCTCTGATCTTGCTGTACTTGTGGAGAAAAGCCTGCGACGGGCTGCCATATGGGAGGAGGTTAAAGACGATCTGCAAAAGTCGGGTATGTCGCTTTCCGGTGGACAGCAGCAGAGACTCTGTATAGCCAGAGCAATTGCTGTGGAGCCTGAGGTAATTCTTATGGATGAGCCGGCATCAGCTCTTGATCCGGTGGCTACTCTGAAAATTGAAGAGCTGATGAATGAACTGAAAAAGAACTACACAATTGCAATTGTTACACACAATATGCAGCAGGCCGGTAGGGTAAGTGATTACACAGCATTCATGCTTACCGATCAGAACCGGGCAGGAAACCTGATAGAGTTCGGGGCAACGAAACAGATATTCACTACCCCTGTGGACTCAAGAACTGAAGACTACATAAGCGGCCGGTTTGGCTGACAGGAGGGTAATTATGAGCAGAGACAGTTTTGAAAGAGAACTTCATGAAGTGAAAAGAAACCTGTTCCATGTAACAGGAGAGGTCAGAAAGAATCTTTCAGCATCGGTGAGATATCTGGAAAACAGAGATATGCAGGGTGCTGCCATGATCATCGAATCGGACGAGATCATCAATCTGAAATGTCTCGAGATAGAAGAGCAGTGCCTGAACATTATAGCAACACAGCAGCCGGTTGCCACAGATCTGAGGCTGTTGTTTTCCATCTTACAGATATCCACCGAGATCGAACGGATCGGAGACTATGCAAAAGGAATTGCGAGAATAAGCCAGAAGATAGAGCCCGGAAAACTAATCAAACCCCTCATCAGCATTCCCAGAATGGAGGAGATAGCAGGTGAGATGCTGGATGATGCCATCCGGGCGTTCACCGAAGATGATGAGAAAGCAGCCAGAGAGATTCCTGCAAGAGACCTTCAAATAGATGTTCTCTACAACCAGATTCACCGTGAGCTGCTCACTTTCGTTCT
Source organism: Candidatus Sabulitectum sp. (assembly GCA_023145935.1). Next base: position 5,005 of record JAGLDB010000138.1, read on the forward strand.
GGAAAAGCCTTCCAATATCGAGCAGACAATGATGCTTGACTGGGTGGCCCACAATATCGAGCGTGTAGGGGATAGAGTAGTGAACATATGTGAGCGGGTGATATTTACAGTCACCGGCGTTTCTGTTGACCTGAATTAAATCATCCGCACCTGCCCTCCGGGTCTGCGTACAAACCGGCACATGGACACACCCCCTGTGTGCCGGTTCGGCTTAAGTTAACACAAAAATTTAAAACATCCCCTATTGTGGCAAAATTGCAACCGGTTTTCTTATTTGCAAGGGAGATGTTTTGAAAGCTAACAGGCTGATGTCATGTGAAAACGAAAGAGCGAGGCCTAGAAGATGAATGAAAAAACAAAGGTTCTTTTTCTCTGCGCAGGTAATTCATGCAGAAGCCAGATGGCAGAGGGGCTTTGCAGAAACCTCAAGAGCGATGTAATTCAATCATACTCCGCAGGAATTGTGAAGCATGGTCTTAATCTGAGGAGGGTCTAATTCCCCGTCCCTT
>JAGLDB010000139.1 GCA_023145935.1 Candidatus Sabulitectum sp.
CACTGTACTACCAGACAGGAACATTTGGCAACCATCCGGCCTCCTCTTCCCTGTGGATTGCAATCTCCCTGGGCATTCTGGGAGCTATCTACGGGGCCTTGAAGTTTCTTGCAGCAAACCGAAAGATGGCCGCCTGATATGTTATCTGAAATAGTAAGACTAGTAAAAATGAACAATCAGATTTCTCTTAAAGACATCGCCATTCACTTCAGGATGGAGAGTTCAGCCGTAGAACCGATGATGGACATTCTGCTTCGTAAAGGTAAAGTGAAGCTCTTTGGAGCAGAATGCTCAAGTGGTTCCTGCTCTGGATGCTCATGTACCAGCAGAGAAAGCATGCTGCTGTACACAACGGTGAATGATGAAATAGAGGTTAAACCCCTATGAAAAACAACTTCTGGCGAACATTCCTGCTCACTCTCGCCTTCTTTGGCGGATTGTATATGCTCCTTGTTTTTTCAGAGCATATCTCTCACGATCTTTACGAGGTAGTAGGCTGGAGTACCGGTCTGATCTCCGTTGGCGCACTGATGCTTGCCGGCAGGAAAGGATGGAGCCAATTTTCTGTAAACATGCAGGGAATAATTTCCGGCCTTTTCCTGTGGGGTTTCATCGGTGAATTCCTGGAGGTAAAATACGGTCTGGTAATTGCGTCATCCTCATTCCTGCCGGTACTGGCAATACTTGTAATCCTATTTACAGTGACCTTACGCAGAAAGCAACTTGCGATCCCCACGGCTTTTGCAGTCGGACACTTTCTGGGCATCTGGGGGCTTCACATGTGGATGATCTACCAGTTTGAACACCTCAGCAAAACTCACTGGAGCACTTACCCTTCCGCAGGAATTGCACTTCTTCTGGGTACTGCCGCCCTGCTTAAAGGCAGGGGCAGCAGGGGTCTTGACAAGAAGATGGCGCTTGCAGTGACAGCTCTTCTGCTTCTCTGGACTGTTCTGGAGTACATGTGGGGTTGGAAGCTGATACCAGGACCGTACTCAATGGGTTAACCGTCATTAACTGCCCGGACAGCCAAAACATGGCTGCTCGGGCAGAGCCAGCATGATAAAATTCTTTGAACAATTCGGACAATCTTAAACAAACTGATAAAGTTGTTAAAACAAAAGGAGAACTTGCTATGATAACAAACATGACACTGAGGAGAAAGCTGATTACCGGAGCCACTGCCGGGCTGATAATGATGACACTTCCTGGAATTGCTTCTGCTGAATTTGCTCTTGCAGACGGAATCACTTCAGGTCTTGTTATTGAGGCAGAAATGCCGTGGGAAAGCACCAATACAGAATCAGCAGGTGACATAGCCGTTACGAATATTGAATTCTCTTTGAACATTGAACCCGTGGACGGAGTGACAGGAAATGCCACATTCAAATGGGAGGGGGCAGGAGTCGATGTTGATGAAGCTACCATTTCTCTGCATGATTTACTGAATGAAAATTTCTACCTGGAAACCGGTCTCAAAGGGATTCCATTTGGAGTATTCAACTCACACATGGTCAGCGATCCGCTTGTTAAAGAACTCGCGGATGCAAAAGAGACCGTAATTCAGTTAGGCTACTCAATAGATATGTTCGAAGTGGCCGCCGGTGTATTCAACGGAAACATTGATGAGTCTGATGCCGATAACAAACCAGACAACTTTTTTGCATCAGCTGCTTTCGTGCCCTTTGCTGGCACATCAACCAGTATTTCCTGGATATCCGACATGGGCGAAGCTGGACTTGAAGACTATTTCTCAACACTTCCAGACAGCACTCCATACATGAATGTAGCCGGAATTGATCTTGGCCTGAGCTCCGAATTAGGTCTTTTCACAGTAGAGCTCGAATATGTCACAGCCCTGGAAGAATGGCAGAGCCATCCCGGCAGCAGCGACCCCATCAAACCCTCATCATGGAATACTGAAGTGGCCTGCAGCCTGAACGACATCTACGGCATAGCAGTCAGGTACGAAGGATCCAGCGATTTCCCCGGACAGCCTGAAGCAAGATATGGAGTGGCAGGCAACTTTCAGATCAGGGAAAATCTTTCACTGAGTCTTGAATATCTCATTGCCGACTTCGATAACAATGACGATGATCCAAGCACAATTACGGCCAAACTGGCATTGGAAATTTAGATACATTCACCCCGGAAATTATCCATCGGTAGATTACCGCACAGGGAGGACACATATACTTCTCCTCCCTGTGCGATATGAAATAATTCAATCCACCAGCCTGCCTGCATTACTCAAACAACCATATCCAACAGGTTTCTGGTAATCGATTTCAACTTCGCAATTGTGCAAGACTTACCGGAGTATTTAGGAGTAGAGAAGCTGGGAGGGATGACAAGCACAAGCCGCTCAATTATAATTACAACTGGGAGAAGTTGTAATTTAGAAAACAACCCCTAAGCTAACCTGATTGAGTAGCCAGCAAGTTGTGAGTATTAATCTGACAATGCACTAAGGGGAAACTGGTGTGAAGCGATATCGATATGCAGTACTTACGGGTGACATCAACGCATCATCCCGCATGGGCAAGCGCGAGGCTAAAAATCTGGAGAAAATACTAAGAGCAAGTTTCCAGGAGTTGGTGGCCAATCGCCATGACATTGAAGCTGACCATTTCACGTGTTTCCGCGGTGACTCCTGGCAATTCGTTGTGGGTGATGCCACCGCTGCAGCCAGTGCAGCCCTATACTTTCGGGCATCGCTAATTATTCAAAGCTATGATGCATTCGGAATTCGGTTGAATTCTTCGGTGTCAATCGGATTCGGGTCAATCGATTTCTTCCCTGACAGTGAATCTTCAGCTGGCGGTGGGAAAGCATATGAATTGTCGGGTAAACGCTTGGACAAGATTCGAAAACGTTTGCCAGGCATGAGCGTATCCGGCCTTGGGCCACCAGACCCAGGGGTTAGCGCTATGCTCGGGGTGATTGACGCCCTTGTACGACACTGGACTCCCTCTCGGGCAAGGGCGGTTTGTCTTTCTCTCCAAAGTCTTACACAGATAGAGATAGCATCAAAGTGGGAGCCTGAACCCATATCACAACAGGCTGTGCACAAACATCTTCAAAGCGCAGGGTGGCCTGCTATTGAACCAGCGCTCAATTGGATAGCTACAACTATCAAGGGTTGTATTGCAAAAAACAACCTAGGGAATGAAATTAGATGGAAGAGTTCCTCATGAAGATCGACATTTATCTACTAGCACTCCTGGCAGGTCATTTCATTGGTGACTTCGTTCTGCAAAGTGACGGCTTGGTAGAGCGAAAAAGGAAGAATCCATGGTGGATCTTTGTGCATGTGCTTATTGTGAGTAGCGTAACATGGGTCTTCCTTGGATCATTCTCAACTTGGTTTGTCATACTGCAAGTGGCTATTATTCACTTCTTAATCGACACTGTAAAAATAAAGCTTCAATCGGTAAATAGTGCTATTGACTCAGAAGCAATTGAAGAAAAGGATCCAAACCGTGCTTTTGCATTGATCCTGGGTGATCAGTTTCTGCATATCATGTCACTCATATTGATCTGGTTAATAGTATGGCATTGGTCGTCTACGACTGTGGAGAACTGCTGGGTAGATTATTGGGGACTGCAATATACGAAAGGTCTCATCTTGATATCCGGGTTTGCGGTTGGAGTATGGGGCATCGCTGTTGCATTGCGATACCAGATGATGCCACTTGCACGAGAAATTCCAGACGACAAAAAGAAGGGTCTGCTAAGGGGTGGAAAAACCATCGGCCTATTGGAGAGAACACTTGTTCTGATATTCGTGCTGGTCGGTAATCCAGAGGGGGTAGCTTTCGTTGTGGCTGCCAAATCTATCTTCCGGATAGGTGACTTGACCGACCAGGTCGATCGGCTCCACGCGGAGTACATTATGATCGGTACACTGCGAAGTTTCACGTACGCCATTATAGTCGCTTTTCTCATGAAATGGCTTCTAACTCACCTTGTATAGGAAATGGAGGAGAACACACAGGTTCATCTGCGTTTTCCATTCCCTTCCAGAAGAAATAGTGCGGAAAACCGGAAGGTCAAAGAATTACATTTGTCAATATTGATTTGCTCGCTTTCGGAAGAAGAGCAGAAAGGAGCAATTTGAATTTCACAAAGAATCTCTAATCTGAAAGATCTTAGACCAAACAACTGGTTCATCAACAGTGCAAAGCTGGATAGAGTACGAGAAGCATGGCTGAATAACCGGCAAAACATTCTACCGCCAATTCTGGTCTCAAAGATTGGTGGAACTCTCGCTTTGATAGATGGCCACTCCAGAACATTTGCCGCATTCGAGAATGGTCAGAACGAGATAACAGCAGATTTTCAGAAACTTGATAATATTGAGGGTTCCCGCCTACTGTATGAACACATCCACAAAGAGGGCCCAAACAAGGGAATATGGACGATTGTAGATCTGGCATCTCGAATCGTAACACCACAAGAGCATCACTCGCTTTGGATCAACTATTGTACAGAATGGCTGGAACAACACAGTGAAATGGACTACTCTGAAAAAAGTACCTGCTGAAGCGGTACGGAGGATCTCTGTAAGTGCCGTATCGCTTTTCCTGTGGATTTCCATGGTAGTGGGCTTTTTCACAGGGGTAACAGATGTAGTTCAATACTTCAGGTACAGCAGTGGATTCCCCGGAGACAGCTTCACAATGAACCTTCTTGCCGGTATAGCGGCATTTCTTATGTGTGCTTTTTCAGTCGGGGCAATTGTAAAACTCCGCAAAAACAGTCAGGGCATGGTGCAGATCTCAATTGCTGTATCCACTGCCATGGCATTTGTACCTGCGTATCTGCCGAGGGCTGCAATAGGCTCTGCAATCCGCCAGGATTTGTTCGTCTACCTGGGTGGGCTGGGGATTGTGGCGTTGCTTCTTTTTTCAATATCAGCTCTTCCAGATACCCCAGACAATACGCCATGACATAAGAGGAAGAACATCAGGAATATTTTCTATATGCATCTCCAGGAATGCTCTGTCCGGTTTTTGAAGAGAACTATTAACTTCTCCTCCTGTGATTTTGGAAAAATCTGTCTTTTTAAAGAAGATATCGAGCTGACTGCCGTGGGTTGTGTTGATCCCGTCCTGCTGTAGACCCATTCTGATAAGATCGGCAAGTCCCATATCCGGTGACTCACTGGTCCAGGTGTAGTCATACTCCGCGAAGATAACGAACAACCCTCCAGGCGTAAGCTTTGTCCTGACCTTTTTCAGCCACTTAACTGGATTGGTCAGGCTGGAAAAAAAGAAGGAAGAAGCATAGAGAGCAGCAGGGAGAGGGTTCTTCTCTGCGTCACCAGCGATGAACATTTCATTCTCAGAAAGAATCTCAGGATCTATATCCATTCCTGTGTAGGCAGCATTTGTAAGGGTTCTAAGTTCTTCTCCAAGAAGCCCGGTTCCACAACCCGGCTCAAAAATGGTGTTTATCTGTCTTAATGGTAACCGGGAAAGGATGTGCCTGCGAAGAGATGCCAGTTCTT
>JAGLDB010000014.1 GCA_023145935.1 Candidatus Sabulitectum sp.
CTGACTTTCTGACTTCTGATCTCACCATTAACACGGGTGGAGTTTGCGATTTCTAACTACCTCCGTTCCGGCAATGCAGGCCTGGCGCAGGCATCAACAACAACTTTTACTGCCTCATCAATGGACAGAGTACCGATGTCGCCCTCACCATGTCTGCGAATGGCCACTGTTTCAGATTCCTCCTCGCGCTCACCTACAATGAACATATAAGGCACTTTGCCGGTTTCTGCGCCTCGAATCCTGTAACCAATCGTTTCACTGCGGTTGTCAAGCTCGCATCGCAAACCGGCATCCACAGCTTTATTGTAAAGTCTTTCCGCAAAATCATTTTGTACGGAAGTAATCGGTAAGATAATAAGCTGAACCGGTGCGAGCCAACCCGGGAAATTACCGGTGTAGTGCTCGATGAGATTGCCCATGAATCTTTCTACCGACCCCAACAACGCTCTGTGTACCATATATACCCTGTGGGAAGCTCCGTCAGCACCTATATAATCCAGATCAAATCTGCCTGGAATGTTAAAATCAAACTGCACAGTTGGTCCCTGCCAGTAGCGTCCAAGAGCATCACGAAGCTTTATATCTATTTTAGGTCCGTAGAATGCAGCTTCACCGATCACAGTCTTGTAGTCTTCGCCCATATCATCAAGAGCCTGCGCAAGCAATGGTTCTACCTTCACCCAGTCTTTCGGATCACCGGCATAGTGTTCGGGATCTGAAGGATCCATCAGTGAAAGCTCAATCTTATATCCGAAATCAAACATCTTCAAAAAATAGAGGGCGAACCGAACAACATCCTGAATTTCTGAAACGATCTGGTCGGCTGTGCAGAAAATATGACCATCATCAACCGTAAAACCTCTTACTCGCATCAACCCGTGAAGAGCACCACTTCGCTCATAACGGTAAACCGTTCCCAGTTCGGCAATTCGCATTGGCAGCTCTTTATACGACCGCCTTGAATTCTTGTAAATTATTATGTGTCCCGGACAGTTCATGGGCTTAAGAGCATACTCTCCGTTCTCCACCTCAGTGAAATACATGTTGTCTCTGTAGTAATCGTAGTGCCCGGAAATTTTCCAGAGTTCAACCGGAGCTATATGCGGTGTACTGACCAACTGGTAACCAGCTCGCCTGTGAGCATCCTTCCAGAGATTCTCCAGGTTCTCCTTTACAATGGTTCCCTTAGGCAACCAGTAGATGAATCCAGCACCACCCATGCCCTTAGAGGTGAATAACTCCAGCTCCGCCCCAAGTTTCCTGTGATCTCTTTTCTTCGCTTCCTCCAGAAAACTCAGATGGGATGCAAGATCCTCTCGGGAATGAAATGCCGTGCCATAAATACGGGTGAGCATCTCGTTCTCTTCACTGCCCAGCCAGTAAGCTCCGGCCACACTCAGCAACTCGAAACTTGCAAGAAATTTTGTTGATGGTACATGGGGACCTCTGCAGAGATCCGTGAACCCGCCCAGTGTGTAAACCGATATGGTTTCACCTGTATCCTTGATCTCATTGAGCAGTTCAATCTTAAATCTCTCATTACGGGAGCTAAAGAGCTCCAGAGCCTCAAGGTAAGTTAATTCCCTTCTTTCGAAAGGGATGTTCTTTTTGATGAGTCTTTTCATCCTGGACCGAATTGCTACCAGGTCCTTGTCTCCCTTAAAGTCAGGGATCTCCATATCGTAGTAGAAACCATTTTCAATTGCAGGGCCAATACCAAATTTTGAATCCGGATACAACTCAAGAACCGCCGCAGCCATAAGATGAGCAGTGCTGTGCCTGACAATCTGGATGGATTCGTCATCTTCCGCTGTTATTATCCTGATGCTGCCGTCACGAAGAATCGGGCTTGTTAGATCATAAAGCTCCCCATCCAGTTCAAAGGCAATAGCTTTCTTTGCAAGCCCCCTTGAAATGGAAACTGCTACATCACGACCAGTAGACCCTTTGTTTATTTCCCTTGAATTGTTGTCAGGGAACACTATACGGACATCATCACTCAATTTATATCTCCATGATCTATAAAAACAGTATGGTGGGCGATACTGGAATCGAACCAGTGACCTCCTGCACGTCAAGCAGGCACTCTAGCCAACTGAGCTAATCGCCCCACAAAAATTACCGGTATATGATTCACACACCGCGGGCGATAATATCCAATCAGGTGTTTGTATGTCAAGTCTGTGGACAAGCATTGACTTGTATGCCAAACGTTGTTATTAGACGTATGCGGAGAAAGGCTCCGTATTTTGTTAAACAAAGCCCGGAAGGGCAGACACATTTAGACAGACAGGGGATTCGTTATGAGAATCTTTTTGGTACTTTTTGCCGTTGTTGCAATCTCATTTGCTTCTGGAACACTCCGCGGAGCGCCAGGTGGCGAGGCAGGTTACACACTTCCAGGGACCGATGACGAACTTGACAGTTATGCCTATGCTGCTGCAGAGCAGATGAGCACCATCGGTGCATCTTTCACAGATTACGCAGTTTGTGATGATTACAACGGCATACATGCCTATCTCGAAACTTACACTACATGGGGAGTAACAACTGGTGCAGTTCCCACAGCACTTGAAGTTCTGATTATTCCTGATGCTTCCGGTGCTCCTTCCACTTCAGGACCTTCCAGCCAGGTATCTTATCCTGCAACACTTACTGATACAGGCATGACGTACGGCAGTTATGCCATCTGGCTTGCAGTCATTGACCTTTCCGCCACTCCTGTAGAAATCGACGCTCCTGTATGGATCGGTCCACATCGTAACGACAGTGTTAGCTGGTATCCAATCGGTGGTACCACGGTTACCGGTAGCGAGGCTTACAGAACATTGGCAGCGGGATGGGCCTGGGAGCCATTCAGCAATTCTCTTGTAGCTGGAGACCTCTTCAAGGTTCTCGAGGGAATACCATTTACAGCTCTTGAAAGAAACACATGGGCTGGAATTAAGAACATGTTCTAAATCGTTTATTCGATTTAAGGGAGGAGCAATTTGCTCCTCCCTTTTTTTGTACTATGCTAAATATACTATGCTAAATGTCATTCCCGCATTGACATGGCTGATCGCCTGTTTTATTATCTGATTGAGGAAGGAGGTTTGTTATGAAACTTTTTCTTGTTCTTGCTGTTGCAGCGGGAATATCTGTTGCATCTCCTCCAGGCACGCTCAGGGGAGAACCGGGCGGTGTTGGATATCCTCTTCCTGCCACCGACTATTACCATGACAGCTATGCCTATGCTGCTGCAGAGCAGATGAGCAACATTGGTGCATCTTTCACAGATTACGCAGTTTGTGATGACTACAATGGTGCGCATACCTATCTCGAAACTTACACTACATGGGGAGTAACAACAGGTACAGCTCCAACAGCACTTGAAGTTTTGATCATTCCTGATGCTTCCGGTGCTCCTTCCACTTCCGGCCCTTCCAGCCAGGTATCTTATCCTGCAACAGTTACTGACACTGGTTTTTTGTACGGCAGTTATACCATCTGGCTCGCAGTCATTGACCTTTCCGCTACTCCTGTAGAAATAGACGCAACGGTATGGATTGGTCCACATCGTAACGACGGTGGTAACTGGTATCCAGTCGGTGGTACCACAGTTACCGGCTCCGAAGGTTACAGAACTCTTGCGGCAGGATGGACATGGACTCCATTCAGTGAATCTCTTCAACCCGGCGACATCTTCAAGATTCTCGAAGGACCTCCGCCGCCATCTATCAGCAAAAGCACTTGGGCCGGAATAAAAAGCGGATTCTAATTCTGAACTGAATATGTAATTGGGAGGGGCACAACTGCCCCTTCCTTTTTTGTGTCTAACCATTTATCATTGAAGAGGAAGAAGGTACATTATGAGATTAGTCACTTTACTTCTTGCTCTTACAGCAATTGCTTTCGCCTCCAGCACTCTTTCCGGCGAAGTCAGTGGATCCGCAACTTACACTCTCCCTGAAACAGACGACATACATGATTCTTACGCATTTACTGAAGATGAATGCCTGGAGACCTGTCCGGGATCCTTCTCTGACTACGCAGTCTGTGATGATCTCTCTCTGGGCGGATCAACAGTGATCTACGGCTATACCCACTGGGGAGTTACAACAGGGGCATGCCCTGTCAGCCTTGAGCTTCTCGTGATGCTCGACTCTTCAGGAACTCCCGCAGGAGCTCCCGTAAGCCAGGAAACTTACCCGTGCGACTTCACAAATACAGGGTTCACCTTCGCTTCTTATCCGATATACATGATCGAAATGGATCTTGGAGATCTGTACATTGCCGCTTCGACCTGGATCGGTGCCCGGAGGAATGACAGCAACAGCTGGTACCCGATGTGCGGTTCAACCGTGAGTGGATCAGAAGCATACAGAACCACCGCAGCTGGCTGGGACTGGGAACCTCTGAGCAAAACTATGGAATCTGGTGATATCTTCAGAATAATCGAAGGCTTTCCTATCCCGTCAGTAGGCAGAACAACCTGGGCTGGAATAAAAAGCGGATTCTAATTCTGAACTGAATATGTAATTGGGAGGGGCGCAACTACCCCTCCCGTATTCAATCTGTTTCCTATTCAGCGGTAATTGTTGTTCCAGCTTCGCCGTTAAGAGCGCTGACAAGGTTGCCGGGCGAAGAAATAACCACTCTTGAGCCACCGTGATCAAGAAAGCCCAGTGCCGCTCTGATCTTCGGCTTCATGGAACCCTCCGCAAACTGCCCCTGATCCATGTACTTCTTCATCTCTTTCGCTGTTGCTTTGCGAAGAGCTTTCTGATCAGCCTTGCCGAAGTTGATATAAACCTCAGGTACTCCAGTTGAGATAACAAAGGTGGGTGCCCCCAGCCTGGAAGCAAGAAGGGCGCTGGCATGATCTTTGTCGATCACTGCTGCAACACCTCTGATCTTTTTGCCTTCCCTGACAACTGGTACTCCACCGCCACCTGCACAGATCACGATCTGTCCCGCTTCTACAAGCGTATTTATTGTTGTAAGCTCCACTATTTTTTTGGGTATAGGGGAAGGAACAACCCTGCGCCAGCCCCGTCCGGCATCCTCCTTCATGATCCATTTGTTTGATTTGATCCTGTCCCGGGCTTCATCTTCGGTGTAAAAGGGACCAACCGGCTTGGTGGGGTTCTTAAATCCCGGGTCGTCCGCCCTAACCTCCACCTGGGTTATAAGACTTGAGATAGGAATATCCTTACCTGATTCTTCAAGAACATCTCCGAGGACCTGCTGTAGAAGATAACCTATGATACCCTGGGTTGCCGCAACATTCGCATCCATTCCGTCACGGGGAATTATGTGATCAGCCAGCGCATTTCTGATAAGCTCATAGCCCACCTGGGGTCCATTACCGTGGGTAACAACAAGACTGCCGAATATGTCTGCAATAGCAGCGAGCTCTTCACAAACAGTACGGGCAACCTCGTGTGTTTCTCTGTTACCCCTGCCGGAGCCGGGAATGATCAAAGAGTTTCCTCCGATAGCAACAACTATCCTGCCGGTGTTCTTCATTTCTCTGTTTCCTTTGTGGGTACCTCCAGCCGCTTAGCTCCTTTAAAAAGAAGAAATACGGCGATGCCCCCGATACAGATGGCAATATCAGCTACATTGAAGGTGGGCCATCTCCACCCGGTTAATCCAATATCTATAAAATCAGTAACTTTCCCCATTGCTATTCTGTCAACAAGATTTCCAACAGCTCCGCCCAGAATGACCCCGAACCAGAGCAATTGCTTCCTGTGGTTAACCTTCATCATGTATCTAACAAGAAAAACACAAGCCAGAGCTGTGAATACAGAGAGAAAAACAGGTCCTCCCCAGCCAAGGCTGAATGCAGCGCCGTAGTTGTACCTGAGAACAATCCTTAAGAAATTACCGAGAACCTCCTGAGGATGACCTTCCATGAGTTCATACCTTGCAGCAAATTTTGTTGCCTGATCCAGGAGCAGAACAACAGCAGCTGCAGTAAATGCTACCGGTTTACTTTTCAATTGTTTCCAGAACCTTCCCGCACCTGTGGCATACATCATCAGCATACGAATGGGTTCCCACCTCAGGAATGATCTTCCAGCATCTCTGGCACTTTCCACCTTCGGCCTTCACTGTATTCACCTCAAGGGTCTCTCCAGCGGCAATAAGAGCTTTTGATACTATAAGGAAATCAGACCAGTCTTCACCAAGAGCACTTTCCTGCATTTCCTCTGGAAGCGTCAGGTAAACATGGGCGTCAAGCCCACCGCCAATAATTCCTCCAGCACGCTGTTCTTCAAGATGCTTGAGAACGGTCTTTCTTACATCAAGGTAGGCTGACCAGGAAGACAACTCCAGTTCCTCTTCTGGAGTCAAAGCAGAATCCTGAGTGAAAAGTTCCAGATGAATACTCTCTGATTTTTTAAGATTCTCCGGAACATGATCCCAGATATCTTCCGCTGTAAATGGAATCAGTGGTGCAAGCAATCGCGTAAGTTCAACTGTAAGCCATCCCAGAATCTCCACTGTTGCTTTTCTTGCGGAGCTATCTACAGAATCACAGTACAATCTGTCTTTTCTTGCATCCAGATACAATCCGGAAAGCTCAATTACCATAAAATTCCTCAGCTCCCGGTAAACCCTGTGGAACTGGAATTTCCGGTACTCCTCCAGGCAGAAAGTCATGAGTTTTCTAAACCTGAGCCATATGTACCGGTCAAGACCGGTGAAACTTGCAGGGTCAGGCATTACTCCAGTACAGCCTCCAAGATTGCCCAGCATGAATCGTATTGTATTTCTGATCTTCCTGTAGGCTTCTCTGGAGTCTGCCAGCTGACCCAGATCAGCTCTAAAATCAGATGTATAATCAATGCCTGCGAACCACAATCTGAGAATGTCAGCACCATTTGCATTGATAACCTTTGAAGGCGCTATCACATTGCCAAGGGACTTGGACATTTTCTTACCCTTTTTGTCCTGTATAAGACCATGGGTAATAATGTTGTCAGCAGGACGGGACAGCTCCAGGGCATTGGAAGTTATAAGACTCACTCCGAACCAGCCTCTGTGCTGGTCTGTAGCCTCAATGTACACCGAGGCTGGCCTGGACAGACCATATTCTTCTGTGAGTACGTTATAATGGCTCAGTGAACTGTCAAACCATACATCTAGAATGTCGTCAACCCTATTCAGGTTTTTTCCGCCGCAATGGGGACACCGAGCTTGTTTTCCGTCCAGTGCAAATATCTCATCAACAGTCATAGAGAACCAGACATCTGCACTCTCTTCGAGAACCTTATCTGCCACTTTTGAGATAAGATCTGCATCCATCACTGCTTCGCCGCAATCGGGGCATGTAAACACCGGAAGGGCGACACCCCAGGAACGCTGCCTGGAAAGGCACCAGTCCGGTCGGACAGACATCATGTTCTTCATTCTGTCGTATCCCCAATCAGGGTACCAGTTAACCTCGTCAACCATATCCAGAACCCGATTTTTAAGATCTTTATGGGAAAGGTTCAGAAAAAACTGTTCTGTTGCACGGAAGATCAATGGCTGCTTACACCGCCAGCAGTGGGGATAGCTGTGCTTTACCTTGCTCGAAGCGATCATTCTTCCTGATTCGGTCAGGTCTTCAACTATTACAGGGTTTGCTTTGAATACATGAAGACCATGATACTTGCCGCCTTCTTCTGTAAAAATACCTTTGGGCCCCACAGGGCAGAAGGTTTCAATTCCATAAGTCTGACAGACCATAAAGTCGTCAGCACCGTGTCCGGGAGCAGTATGCACACAACCGGTTCCATCATCCATGGTCACATGATCCGCTATGATCAAAAGCGAGGTCTTCTCCGGGTTCACCGGGTGCTCCAGAAGAAGATTCTCCAGGTCTCTCCCTTTGAAAACAAGACCTGATCTTACTCTCCCATGGATATCTGCATCATCTATAAATGACTGCACTCTTCTCTCTGCAACCAGAAAACTGCGATGATCTGTATCGATCACCACATAGCTCTCACCTGGATTAAGGGCAACTGCCATGTTTGCAGGAAGGGTCCATGGTGTTGTGGTCCAGATGACCACTTCAACACCTGACGGAACACCTGCAGCTTCCCAATTCGATATGCCGGACTGTTTGAATGCCACATAGACTGAAGGTGAAGTATGATCAGCATATTCAACCTCGGCATCTGCAAGGGCAGTGGTACAGGATGTACACCAGTGGATAGGGCGAAGTCCCTGATATATGTAGCCCTTCTCCACCATTTTTCCGAATGCCTTGACTATCCCGGCCTCGTATGTTTTCTTCATTGTAAGGTAGGGTTTATCCCACCGTCCAAAAACGCCAAGTCTTTTAAACTCTTCCCTCTGTACATCCACAAAACCCGCTGCATACTCCCTGCATCTTTTTCTTATCTCCGTAAGAGGCAGTGATGCTCTTTCGTCACCTGCATCTGTCATTACTTTGTGCTCTATGGGCATTCCATGACAATCCCAGCCGGGCACATAAGGAGAATAAAAACCCAGCATGGTATGACTTTTGACTATGAAATCTTTCAATATCTTATTAAGTGCGGTTCCCAGATGAACGTTGCCATTGGCATATGGAGGCCCATCATGAAGGATGAACGGCTTTGAGTTGCGTCTGGCATGACTTATCTGCCCCTCAAGATCCATCTCCTCCCATCTGTCAAGAAGCTCCGGCTCTCTTTTGATCAACCCGCCCTTCATGGAGAAGCTGGTTCGGGGAAGCTTGATGGTATCTTTGTAGTTCACTACTCCACACCTCCTTCAACTTCCTGAATCAATCGGCTCAGGAAGGAAAAATCATTGTTTAGTTTACTGCAGGACTCCCTGCAATTCAACAGGAAAATAACCCTTGCACCTCCGTGGGCAGCTGCAACAGCCAGATCCAAGCCATGTGATACAAGTGCATCACAGGAAAAAGCCGCCATCTCTGCTCCGGTACTCAACCTGATATCCGGGACCTGTAACACCAGACCGGAACGAACAGTTTCCCCTTCAATCTCAGGAACAATGTACATTCCTCTGAGATTCGGAAACCTGGGACCTGCAGGGTGATTAGGTCCTGCAAGGGTGCCGGTACCGAAAAGAGCAAGGTGATCCCTGGCGAAGAGCCAGCCGGCAGAATCAGAAAGAGCATCAGCACCTATAAGGAAAAGTCTCTCTCCCTGGCTCAGAGCATCCCTGACACGATCAATTGAGTATTCTTGAGAAACAGAAACAGAAATACCGCCACCGGGCGAGACAATGTCTCCCCAGCTACGGGGCAGAGAAATATACATCATTCACCTTTCATTCAATCAAGTGAGGGGTAATTATGCAAAAGGGGAATTGCATCTGCAAGACTATCTGGCATATTCTGCACAATCTTTTGCAGCATATGCAGATATGAATGGAAATACAACCCGCCGGAAAGCCCTTTTGAAAGAAACTGCGCCGCAGCGGTCATACTCTGCCTGCTGCCTGTGAACAACCAGTGGTAATACATCTGTTCACCTTTATAGATATCATCAGGATTACCACGGTGCTTAACAGACAGAAGTTCAACATGATGACATTGATGTAGAAAACACTTTGCAACAGTCAGCTTCATCTCGGACAAATATGAATTAAGTTTTGTTCCTGCGGATATAGAGACTGCCAGTGCTTCAGTAAGAACATCTGCCGCCTCTCCATATCTTTTCAAATCCAGAAACATGGAACCGGTGCTTACCAGAAGCTGTGAAAGTCTTCTTTTTTTTCCGGACTCTCTTGCCAGTCGCTCTGAGTGCTTTATAAGTGAGAAAGCACTTTCCTCATCGCCTTTCATAAAAGCGATCTGAGAAGATATGTAGCAGATGGAATCCTGAACCTGCACGATATTTCCCAGACCGGCGAATTCAATCATGGTTTCAAGGCAGTCTTCAGCGGCATCTGTGTTACTCATGTGAATGAAAATGCGGGCCATGTTACCGTAAGCTACGCAGGCCCGGGACAAATTTCCTGAAGAAACCGAAATACGAACCTGCCGCATGAAGGTATGAAGAGAATCAGTAATGCGAAAAAGCTGCCGCTGGGCAACACCTATGTTGTTTAAGATTATAATTCTCATCCTGCGGGTTTCGGAAGTATCATCAAGAGATCTAAGCGCAGAAGAGTAAAGATTCAAAGCCTTGCTGTACTCTCCACCAAGAAGTTTTGAGTTTGCATAAAGATTGTATACCGATACCAGCTTCCTTCTGTTGCCTGAAAGAAGTGTCAACTCAAGCAGCCTGCTGAGATTTGAATTCACTTTGTCATGTTGTCCAAGGTTATTCCATGCTTTCAGAGAAGTGAAAAGAGCTTTGCTTTCAAGCCAATCCGCCCCGAGAGACACGGCTTCACGGACAGCTGCGGTCATTGTGTTAAGGGAATTCTCTACCATTCCCCTTTTGTATAGTTGCTCTCCAAGCTCTACAAGACAAACCACAGAACGCAACGGCTCCCCGACAGCACAGTCAAGGAGTATTCTTTCAGCCTTGTAAAAATATCCTTGTTTCTGCAGCCTTCGGGATTGAAGTACTTCGGATACAATAGCTGGGATCCCGGTATCTTTCTGTGTGGCAGGCCACTCATTCAGAGAATCTCCCGTTGATGTAATGCACAATCCCAGCAACACATCTATTGCTGGATCGGAAGAATCCTTAATAGACCCCAGAACATCTGCAGCCTCAGAGTAAAACTCTGAGCGGTACAGGCTCAGCGCAGCCTGCAGCAGGAAATCATCTGATCCGTTCAGAGAGAACAGTGCAGCTCTCCGGTACAGATCTGCTCTGGTAAGATATCCTTCAGCCAGTTCGGCTGCATTTTTATATGATTCAGCTGCAAGAGAATGGAGCCCTGCTCTCACCTGAAGATCTCCTGCTGTCTGGTATGAGCGTCTATTCCTGCCCCTTAATGACATAACGATCTCAGCTGCGCTTTGCAGCATTCTGTCTTTTTCTTCCGGAAGCATATCTTTCAGAAGATGCTCGCGAACGATTGCACTTAAAAAGTATCCGGACAGGTGCCCCTTCCAGAGATTTATCCTTCTACCCAGGGCAAAAACAGTCCCTGTTGATACCCCTGACAACACTGATACTTCTTCCGGGATAAACTGCATACCCAGAAGAGCAGCCGATCCGGCAAACAGAGCCAGCTCCGGGTTTCCCTGAAGAAAAGAATCAAATTTCCCCAGGAGATTGTGGCCAACTCCACCGGTGTGTATCTGCATTCCCGTATAAAGCAATACGAGACCTTCATCACCACCTGTAGCAGCCATGATCTCTTCCAGTGCGACCTGTATACCTGATAAAGCAAGGTAGTTCTGTATAGAATCGGTGGACATCATTCCGGCCTCGATTACACAGTCAGATCCAGTATGATCCTCACAATCCTTACTGAACACTACGAAGGGAGGCATGCGAACAGACAGACTATCAGAAGGACCCCAGTCCTGCCCCTGGTAGTTTAAGAAACAGATCACAGTTGGGAGGGAGAGGGTAAAAGATGAATAAATTTTTGACAGGATCGATCTCCCCGGGGGGGGCGATGTACTGTTCAGAAGAAATCTTTCAACATCTTTCTTTATGGTGTGGAGCCCTGCAACCATCTCAAGGCCTTCTGCGTCAGAGCAAAGGGATATCTCCGTTGCATGGGATCGCCATCCTGTTTCAAAAGCAGTCTCTTCCAAAGGTAGACTATCCCCGACAAAATAGGAGTAAAGACTTTTCCTCAGGGTATTTTCATCGGCACAATCCACAACTAAAAGCCGTGTGTCTTCAAGAATGGAGTTAAGAATTCCGGTGAACTTCTCTGCGTCATGCATGTTCCTGACCAGTATCCGCCTTCTACCATTTTCAGACAACTCAGAACGAATGGAATGGGCCAGAGTCAGTTCAACCATTGTACCACAGAGGGATTCTAGCAGGAGATATCACTTTAAGAGTCTTTCTTCTGTATGTGTTTCCCGACTTGATCACAACTGCATCAACACGGACACCGAATTGTTCAGAAATCCATTTAACAAGCTCTGCATTTGCCCTGCCGTGAACTGGCTTTGCTTTCAGGTTTATCTTGCTGTATCCATCGTCCAGCAGTGAGCAAAACTCTGTTCTGTTCCTGCCGGGAGTCACTTTTACTTTAATATAAACAGTTGACTTCACTGATCTTTAACCGGCTCAGCCTCATCCATAAGCATAATCGGAATATCGTCTCTTACAGGAAAAACCAATGCACACTCGTGACAGATCAAGCTTTCTCTACCTTCTGTTCTGTACTCAAGCTCTCCCTTGCAACCGGGGCATACCAGTATTTCAAGCAATCTAGGATCAACCATTTTTTTCCCTTCAGATCACGAACTCACCGTTCCTGATTATCTTTTCTTCGGAACCATTTTCTGTAATACCTGTTACATCCACCTCTTCACTGCCGATCATGAAATCTGTATGGACAAGAGACTGGTTGCATCTGCAGTTCTGCAAAGCCTGGTCGTCCATGGTTGTTCCATTGACAATACAATTGGTGTAACCATTACCCAAAGCTATATGGCAGGAAGCATTCTCGTCAAATAGAATATTATGAAAGATCTTTCCCGATCTGTAGATAGGGGAATCCACCCCTACTAGAGCAACTTCACCAAGCATGGATGCACCATAGTCTGTACTGAGATACTGCTTAAGAACATCAGCATTTGAATCTGCTCCTGACTGAACAACTCTTCCGTCTTCAAACCGGAACCATGCACCGTTAACCTGTGCTCCGTACACGGTAACAGGTCTGGTACATTTGACCGTACCTTCAGTGGCAGTATTGTCCGGAGTGCTGAACACCTCTTCAGTGGGAATATTAGGAAAAAAGACAGTTCCATCAGATGAAACACTGCTTCCTCCGTTGAATCGTCTGTCTGGAAGCATACCTACTGTGAGATCAGTGCCGGGACCGGTAAATCTGATCTTTGGAAACTTGCGTGAGTTAAGGAATGCAGATCGCTTCTTCAACAGGGCGTCATGCTCGAGCCATGCAGCAACCGGGTCTTCCCTGTCCAGTCTGAGAATAGGAATAAGAATATCCCATATCCTCTTTTCCCAGTCTTCATGGCTGCCCAGCACTTTTGCAGACCATTCTTTAGTGGGAGCAAGGCAGACATTCCATGGCACTTTGTTGGAAGATACTGCAGAAAGAAAACCCTTTCTTGCCATGGAAGAAGCTTTGATAGCTCTGCCAAGCTTCACAGAATTAACTCCCTCCATGAGATCGGGCTGGGAAGGCCCTCGCAATGCAAGAGAACGCCACCCCTCCTTTACAACTGAATCAAACATGGGAGTTCTGTTCTCAGGGACATAATCCAGAAAGTCGTCATCAGTTATTGAATCAATTCTGATCCGGTCGAATGCCGGGTCCTCAAGAGAAACATTAACATATTTTGCACCGAGTTTGTAAGCGGTTTCAGCCATGAACCTGGCCAGTTCAATATGAACAGGCTCGCTTCTCAGCCAGAGAACATCACCTTTTTTTATCTTTAAAGCACCGCTGAGAATAATTTCCGAGTATGCTTTCATTAAATCTTTATTCATCACAGTCTCCTTAAATAAGTCCCAGGAAATCAATTACAAGCGAACGGTATTGAGAGCCTCCTGTTTCAAGAACATCATTAAACCGGAGACCTATTCTTACCTGGCCGAAACTCTCCCAGTAGGCTTCAATATCCACAAATCCCCCGGTTTTTTCAAACCGGTACTCCGTGTCACCATTTGTTCCAAGATCCCAGTCTGCTGCAACTCCAAATCCTCCTGGAAAGGATTTATCAACACCAAGCCAGCTTCCAATATGATCGGTATCATCACCGTTAAGGTTCACCCCGAAATGGAAGCCCATGTCGCCTCCCCAACCGGCAAAATTCTTGCTGAATACCATATAGATATCCCTTGCAGGTCTCAGATACTCTGCACCTGATCTTGCATGCTCATCTTCATTATCATACCCCAGAGCAATGGCTGGAAAATTTCTTTTTTCATCAAATACTCTAAATCTTGCTTTAAGATAAACCTCTTCAAACCAGTCCGGGTCACCAATTCCATTTATGTTCCAGCCGCCGTAGCCCAGTCCAGCCATAAATCTTGGCAGGATTCCCACTGTAACTGAAAATTTAAGACCACTTACTGGAAAAGTGCTCATTGCAACATTGAATGTTCCCGGGGCAATAACCCCTGCTGTGGGCTCTCCGGCAACTCGCATCAGTTCACCGGAAATACCCCGGGTTGCCATAAGGAAAACAATGGCTGTATGGAATAGAAACTTCATCTGAACCTCCCGTTACCCCGGCAGAGGGACACTCTTGAGTTATCAGGCAAAATGCTTCTCAGCCCTGCCAGAACATCGTTATCCGGCCTGACTGTAAGAGATCTGGAAATAGCATTCACGATTCTTCCTGACGGAAATTTAACCTTCATAAAGACCTTGCCGCCGCCTGGGTTCTTTTTCATGAACTCCGCTGCCTCTCCCAGTAGTGACATATTACATTCAAAGCCGTCAACCTCAATATAGACACCTGCATTCATCAGCAGTCGGCTCTCATGAAGCGGGATCACACGATCAACCAGCATCTTATCATCCCTGTCTCCTTTGCCCTCAGTCACCTCTCCTTCAAAAATAACCAGTGCGCCAGTCTGAACAATATCATCGTATTTTTCAAGAACATCAGAGAAGATGATCACTTCCGCAGACCCCTTTTTTCCTGCTATGGTAACAAAAGCCATTATTCCTTTGCGGGTTTGTATTTTTCTGATCTCTGCAATGGCTCCAGCCACAGAAAGAGAACCGATAGGAGCTGAATTAACCTGATCAACAAAGAGAGTAGTAAATCCCATTACCTCTTCCTTGTAGATATCAAGAGGATGCCCGGAAAAATAGAAGCCAAGCATCTCTCTTTCTTTTTCCAGCTTATCTTTTACCGGTATCTCATCAAAGGGCACAAGAGCAGGGACAACAGGCTCATCCCCTGCACCTCCGAACAGGGACATCTGGCCGGAATCGCGATGTCTTCTGGCAGCAGAAGCATACTCTAAAGCCTGTTCCATAACTTTCAGCTGCTGGGCTCTGTTTCCCTCCAGGCAATCAGTAGCCCCTGCAAGGATTAAGGCTTCCAGAGTCCGCTTGTTCAGCCCTGAAGATTGATCCAGAAAGGCCACAGAAGCACACAGATCAAATATGGTTTTAAATTGTCCTGACACATTCCTGGCTTCAACAATTTCTTCAGCCGGGGTAACACCAACATTCTTGATCGCTGCCAGTGAATAGACGATCTCGCCTGGTGAAGAGGCCACGAACCTGGCCATCCCGTGATTTACAGATGGTCCGGCAACAGTAACACCAAGCCGAATTGCTTCCTTCACAAGAGATCTCAGTTTAGAAACTGTTCCAATCTCACTGGTGAGGGATGCAGCCATAAACTCTGCGGGATAGTGTCTTTTAAGGAAGGCTGTTCTGTAAGCAATTATTGCGTAACAAACTGCATGTGACTTATTAAAACCGTATTCTGCGAATTTCTTGATCAGATCCCATATTTCAGAAGCTTTCTTTTTAGGTATATTTTTTTCAGCGGTACCCTTAAGAAAAACCGTCTTCATCTCTGCCATCTTTTTAGCGATCTTCTTTGACATAGCTCTTCTAAGATTGTCCGCTTCCGCCATGCTCATTCCCGCAAGAACATTTGCTATGCGCATAACCTGTTCCTGATAAATGGTAACACCATAGGTGTCGGCCAGCACTTCTTCAAGAGCAGGATGCAGGTAACTGATAGCCTCTCCTTTTGCCGCCTTTTCCTTGTTAGATGCATAAATATCTATCATATGCATGGAACCGGGGCGATAAATAGCAACGGCTGCTGTAACATCGTCAAACCGGTTAACGCCGATCTTACGGAGCGCTTCACGCATCCCGCTGCTTTCAAGCTGAAAGATCGCTGACGTTTCTCCGGAACTGATCATTTCAAAAGTAGCAGTATCATCAAAAGGAATTCCATCAATGGAGAATTCCGGTTCGTAAGATCTTATAGCTTCCTCTGCATGATGTATCACTGTCACCGTTCTAAGCCCAAGAACGTCCAGTTTAAGAAGACCGATCTTTTCTGCTGCTTTCATTTCGTACTGGGTGGTAACACCCTTTTCTTTTGCCCAGTAAAGAGGTACATGAGAATCCAGCCGCCCGGGGGTTATTACCACCCCTGCGGCGTGAACACCGGCATGTCTAACCATTCCAGCAAGACGGTCAGCATATTCAATCAGAGTTGAAGCCTTGTTTATAGCCTTGATCTGCGATTTCAGCGCAGAGCTGGATTTCGTCATTTCCAGCAGAGTTTTCCCGGTGCCGTCATCCGCTTCGCCTACAAGTTTGGAAAGAACATCACCTTCGCTGTAGCTCATACCAAGAACTCTTGCAATATCCCTGACAACAGCCTTGTTCTTCATTCTGCTGTATGTGATTATCTGACAGACGCTCTCTTCACCATACAACTGTTTGAGATGGTCAATTATCTCACCCCTGCGCTCCACACATACATCCAGATCAATATCAGGCATCTGCTTTCTAGCAGGATTCAGGAAGCGCTCGAAACTCAGATCATAGTCCAGAGGATTCACATCAGTAATTTCAACCGCATAAGAGACAAGGCTGCCGGCGGCAGAGCCCCTGCCCGGGCCAACGGGGATACCTTTATTGCGAGCCCATCGCATAAGTTCAGAGACAATCAGGAAATACCCGGGAAAACCCATATCGTTGATTACTTTCAGCTCAAAAGCCAGCCGTTTGCTTTCAATTTCTGAAGGCTCTCTGCCTGTTCTTTTTTTCAAACCTATCCCGGCAAGGTGCGAAAGGTATTCTCCCTGACTGCTGAAACCTTCGGGCATAGGGGCATCCGGCAGAAGAAAATCTCCCTGTGTCACCGAAAAGTTACACATGTCTGCAATAATACAGGAGTTGGATACTGCCTCAGGAAGCCAGCTGAAAAGCTGTGCCATCTCGCTTGGAGTTTTCACATAAAACTCATCTGTACCGAACTTCATTCTATTCGCATCATTCAGGGTTTTACCGGTCTGAAGACAGAGCAGAGCCTCATGAGCCCTGGCGTCATCTTTTGAAAGATAGTGGGCATCATTTGTGGCAACCGGCAGAGCACCGGTTTCAAGGGCAACCTCCGCCAGCCCGGGAAGGATCAGTTTCTCCTCTTCTAATCCATGGTCCATCAATTCTATGAAGAAATGATCCTTGCCCACCAGATCCTGATAGTATCTGACTGCCTCAACTGCTTTGTCCTTATTGCCTGCAAGAAGATGCTGTGCAACCTCTCCCTGCAGACAGGCAGATCCTATGATAAGCCCGTCACAATACCTTTCCAGTGTTTTTTTGTCTATTCGCGGCTTGTAGTAAAATCCTTTCAGATAACCGGCACTGGAGAGCTTCATAAGGTTCTTGTATCCCTGCTCGTTAGCCACAAGCAGCGTAAGGTGATAATACTTGAGTTTGCCGGTATGGTGCTTCTTCTCCCCCATGTCTCCCGGTGCAAGATACACTTCACTGCCAATGATGGGCTTCACCCCTGCGGCTTTCATCTTCTCGCAGAACGGAACTGCACCGAACATGTTTCCGTGATCGGTAACAGCCACTGTGTCCATCCCGTTCTTTACTAGAAATTCGCCAAGTTTGCCAAAACGGATAGCACCATCAAGAAGACTGTACTCCGAATGAAGATGAAGGTGAACAAATTCAGGTGAATTCATTTGACCGTCTTCCCGTCTTCGTGTTCTTCAGGTGAACCGGCAATCTTCTTAAACTCCCGGTACTCTTCTTCTGCTGCTCTTAGCAGAAGATCTTCCCTGTCACGGTTGTACCTGGCTCCAATGTACAGGATAGTCCAGTGGGCTGTGCAGCTGGAAAGCCAGTAGGCCCACAGCGCAAGAAGAACTGCCGCACCTGCCAGAGATAGTAAAAGGCCTGCAGGGCCACTCCATGATGTGTCGGTGTAGTCCGTAGAAGAAAGTGGATTAAAAATTGACGAATAGAAGGGAACAATCTCCGGAGCAATTCTTGAAAATCCCGATTCCATCGCATCACCAAATCCCTGAATCCCTGAAGTTCGATAAAGAACAGAGGAAGCCAGAGAAACTGAGCCCCAGGCGAAAACAGAGAGAACAACAAAAGCAGCGACTCTCATGAAAAGACCTGTTACAATCCCGCGGAAGAGTCTCACCGGCTGCGATGTGACAATGCTGAAAACCTCGAAAAGGCACTCGAATGTATCACCTTTTGTGGTTGCGGTAATTACCGGCACAAGAAAAACAGAAAACAGTAGAACCACCAGAGCCAGCAGAATGAACAGACCGAGGATCCATACAGGCAAAGCAAGTAATCCTGCAAGAAATGGACCTGCGGAAGGTATTTTCATGAGAAGCCCTGAAACAAGAATTATCAGAAGGCCAAAAACAATTCCTGCAGCAATAACAAGAGGAGTTGCAATAACCGTCTTTCTGTTGGACCGGCAGAATCTCCGCGCATCAGCTTCTGAATAAAACTGATCTCCCCTCAACTGTTCAAATGTAAGTTTTGCAACTTTGAGAGCAGTGAGAAGATAAATGTAGAATGACAGGATCGTACCCATAACAAGCAGAATCACAGAAGGGATATTTGCCATGAACAAACTGTCGGGAACAGGGCACAGCAATGATTCAGCAAATCTATCTGCAAGGTGATCTCCTGCGGCAAAATAGCCAGCGTAGGCAAAGAAGACCCAGACCATCCAGGCCTGTACAATACCTTTCCAGAATACCCAGATATTCCTCAGATTAAATCCGTAACGCGCCGAAAAAAGAGTGTCCTTCACTTGAAAATTCAGTTTATGTACATAATTGCGACCAACATCATCAGCTTCATGCATACCAGACCTCCTTAGCGAACAATACTCTCAACTTCTATCTTTCGAAAGCACACCACCGCAGGCAGTACTTGTCTAAATCCAGCATCTGAAAGAGTGGAAACAATTTCCGTAATAGTTGCTCCTGTAGTCATCACATCGTCGATCAGCCAGAACCGTCCATGAGATCCTGTTTCCGGTAAAACAGTGAATTTACCGCGGATATTTTCTCTTCTCCCCGGACCGGGAACTCTTATCTGGGACTCGCCACCGGCTCGAACAAGGAGATCTTTAAACACCGCTCCAGTTTCTCTGGAAATAGCTGAAGCAAGCAGTGCAGACTGATTGTAGCCACGCTCCCTCAACCTCCTCGCTGATACGGGAACAGGAAAAACAGTGTCTTCCCGTGAGGGAATCTTTTCCCATGAATCGAGTGCAAGTCTTGCCAGATGACCTGCAAGATGCCTCTCTCCCCCGAACTTCAGCCTCAGTATCATTTCACGCACAACCCCGGAATGAAGGAATCCGGTAAGAACACTTATTCCCCCTGCCATCCTCAGCCCATCCGGATACATCCTTACCAGACACCAGGGGCAAAACCTTCCTGTTCCCGGTTCAAGCCTGCTGCCGCAACCGATGCATCTGTGCACCAGCAGGCTCAGGAAGAACTTTTTCGATCCCGATAGTAAAGCCATAT
>JAGLDB010000140.1 GCA_023145935.1 Candidatus Sabulitectum sp.
GCTGCACCCATGCCGAATACCAGCCCGAAATTCACTGCTTTTGCTGCCTGTCTCTCTGTCTTCGTGATCATTCCTATCTGTTTTTGAAGAACCAATGCCGCTGTCAATCTGTGAAGGTCCTCTCCATTTCGGTATGCCTCTATCATTCTGGGATCACCTGATATCTGTGCTATGACCCGCAACTCAATTTGTGAATAATCCGCAATTATAAGTTTTTTTTCGGGTGGTGCTGCAAAACACTGTCGGAAAGCCTCTCCTCTGGGGATCTGCTGAATGTTAGGCCCGCCGCAACTCATGCGCCCGCTCCATGCTCCTATCTGGCTGTAGTGAGGGTGCAGTCTCCCAGTGGCTCTGTTTATCTGTCTGGGTATCGAATGCAGAAAACTCGACAGAGCCTTAGAGGCTGTTCTGTATTTCAACAAGGAAACAACAATTGGGTGCTGGCTGTAATGAGCCAGGCTGTGTTTCGACGTGTTCTCTACATCTATACCGTTATCATTCAGCATTCTCAGAACCTGTTTGGTGCTGTTTGCGTTATGCCCATAGCTTTTATGGTGGCCAAACAGATCTAATTGCACTGCAGGGTAACCAATGAAGGGATATAGTTCTGCAAGAGCCTCTGCCTCTGCCTGTTCTGTTTCCAGGCGCAAGGCAGACCACTTCTTCCTGTCCAGATAGAATCCGTCATATTCTATTGATGCCACTGCATATACACAGGCAAATTCCAAGCGGGCGGCTTCAATCAAATGGTGTTTCTTTATTTCATCCAGCAGCTTGTGTCTCAGCTCCAGTAGTATTTCGGCATCCATTGCAGCGTAATCAAGTTGCTTTGTGGATAACTGCAAGGAGAAATCACTCTTTTGTTCCTCTTTAGACAGGACTTGGCCCAGGTAGTGCTTTGCAAGAGAAGCCAGCCCGGCACTTCTCGGACCTCCGGATGTTTTAAGCAGCCTGGCAGCAAGCATGGTATCAAAGATCCATCCCGAAACTGAGATCGATTCCGATCTCAAGAACTTCAGATCAAACTTGGCATTCTGAAAAATCTTTATAGACTGTGATGCAAATATTGCAGAGATCTTTTCTGCTGCCTCCGGTAACAGCTTAAAACAGTCGAAGATCACTGTTGTATTGCCTTCAACAGCAATCTGAATTAATCTTAGTTTTGCAGTGTGCGGATCCAGCCCTGTTGTCTCTGTGTCCACCGCTATTATCTCTGCTGATAACAACCCTGCAGATGCAGCATCAAGTTGATCCATTGTTTCGATCAGTAACCATTTTCCCATTGTATAAGCCCACCCTGAATATTTGTCTTGTTATATAACTCTGAATAAACTCAGCTCAAACTGAATTTTTTGCTTCCTTGTAAAACAGAGAATGAAAAGACTCACAGCCGATAACAGAATCCCTGTGGGTGCTCTTTAGTATCTTACATAAAATGCTGTTTGTATTTTAGAAACAAAACCGTTAAACTCCAGAGGAAAACATGCAAGTTGATTTCAGTATTCTTCCCTTCTCCCCTGGTTCAGCAGGCAAACGGGAGATCAAAGCATGGTATGTTCTCAAAGCTGCCTTGCGACTCGAGGTTCTTCCGGAAGACCCTGTGTTCTCCTTTAACAAACTTGTCCAGAACAGGCTGGCTTTCGATGACATCTACCAATGCAGAGACTGGGTGGCATGGGATTCTTCCAGAAAGATAATGCTGGGCCACTGCATAGTTTACACTTCCCGGACTCTACCAAACAGTAAAACTGCCAAGTTCACCATTGATGTTCTCAAGCCTTATCGTCGTACGGGGCTGGGAAATGCATTCCTGCGGTTAACTACAGAAGCGGCAGAAATCTCCGGCAGAAATCTTCTACGGGCGTACTCTAATGATCGATGTGAAGCCGGGGCGTCTTTTTTTGAAAGTATTGGAGCGATGATCGTTCTGAAAAGCCATCAGAACCGGTTACAGCTGAAAGGATTAGAGCGGGGTATTATCCAGCGATGGTTGGATCTTCCCGATGAATCCGCCTTCAAGATTGCTGTAAAAGAATGGAGAGGCAGAATCCCTGAGGAATACATTCAAGAGATTGCTGACTTCTACCAGACGGTTTATGATGCAGAACCTCAAACCGAAGGATCTGAAGCAGAAAGGTACAGGTTCACTCCGGAAAATGTACTCCTGGGCGAAAAGAAATGTCTTGCCGGGGGCAGAAAAAGAATCATTGTCTACGCCAGAGATGTTCACAATAACAAGCTGACAGGCCTCACCGAAATTTCCTGGTCACCCTCCCGACCCTCCATCCTTTCTCAGGGATACACCGCGGTACTGCCTGACTTCAGAGGCAAAGGCATCGGGAAAAGGCTTAAGGCTGAGATGCTTGAAAGAATTATGCGTGAGCTGCCACAGGCAGAGTTAATTCAAGCCGGGAATGATGACTCTAACAACTCCATTCTCAGTATCAATACTGAACTTGGCTTCAAACATTTCATTGCCACCACCACCTGGCAGGCAACAACAGAAACTGTTAAGAAATACCTTGCACTGAAAAATGAATAACTAAGGCAGAATCACAAAACCTGTACTGGCAGTGCTCTTCCCCACTGCAACCACTACAGTGTACAAGCCCGGAGGAAGAAAAGTTACATCCAACTGCTGGTGAAACATGCCTGAACCCTCTATAAAACACTCTCTGCTATAAACTCTTCTACCGTCAATGCTGAAAATACTCAGAAGAAACGGGCCTGAGATACTTTCTTCAACGGTAATTTCCACCGTACTCACAACTGGGGAAGTAACTGCTATGACCATATTTGTCTGCGGTTTGGATACCTGTGGTTCAACGCCGGCACAGATGGTGTTTCGAAAAAGGTAGATTCTGCTGTTGGCCCACTGAGTAGCCAAGCCGTAGTTGTTTCCGGTAAGAAGATCGAGATCGCCATCGCCATCCCAGTCACACAGGCACGGGTGGGGTGTATCTCCGGTAACAATAACACCCGACGGAGTGCGAAGAGTGTCCTGCTCTGCAAAATCCATGGTTCCCATTGGGCCTGTTCCCTGATAGAAGAAGAAACACCTGTGGTAATCGGAGACTACAAGATCGGGAAACCCGTCATTATCAATATCTCCTATCCACGAGCAGGAAGGGCCATGATTAATCTTAACTCCGACACTGGTAAGAGTATCCGGCTCCAGAAATACAGGGTTATACGGTAAAGCCCAGGTATCAGGATCGTTCTCGAATACCAGAACAAACTCTGAGCTGGCTGAAGAACCCATACCGACCAGCAGGTCAAACCTTCCGTCAGGTACAAAATCAAGAATCTGTATGAAAGCTGAACCGCTGTTGGATTTGATCGGTTCTCCCGATTCGATACATACATAAAATGGATCAGAAACTGTACCGTTACCATTGTTGAAAAAAACTTGAACACTTCCTGAACTGTTGCTTCCCTGCCCAACTACAAGATCATTCAGCCCGTCACCGTCCCAGTCCACAACCTGTGGACTTCCTGCGCAGACTCCTCATTGCTGGGAATTATTCAACCCTGTGGTAAGAGGGGTCCCGTCCGAGCCGAGAAGATACTCCCAGCCATCGAATACAGGATCTCCGCCACCGGAGAGGTTCCTGTAGAAACGGTATCTTGAACCGTAAAGATCGGTGTAACAAAGGGCGACCCCTATGATCAGGTCTTTTAAACCGTCACCGTCCCAGTCTGCGTATATCGGACATGGATTCTCGTAGTCCTCAATAACAATTGGTGACCCGCCATCACATACCATTTCCGCTTCCATAAGAACCGGAGCTGTGCAAAGAACACAAAAAAGAACCAGCATAATATTACCCGCCTCTCTGGAATATCCTTACTATAGTTTCGAATCAACAAGCAGGCAAGCAAAGCCAGAGAGCTCAGCCATATTGGATTCATCAACTGCCAGCATTCAGATCACCTCACCGCAAAACCACAGTGCTTCCATTGGCATGTGCAGTGTAGATCTATTCGGTTCCGATTCCGGCTTTCTGATCCTGCTGGAACCTGGTTTCTCCGGGGGCAAGGTTTACGCTGGTACAAAGAATATGTGAATTGCCGCCCTGATTCCGTTTGTCTCAACGGATGTGACTGCTGCAGTATTGTACACATGGAACGATACGGGTTCAAATCATTGACCTGTGCAAACCATCCTTAAAGCGGCGCTGGAAGAAGTGGTAGTCAGAACTGCAAAGTAGATGCCGGGCGAGACAGACGCGGCACCACTGTACCAGACAGTCTGATGGTCACCTGCTGTGGCATATACTCCATCCTGCAGGGTAGAAACCTGTCGACCGCTGATATCGTATATATGCAGTGAAACTGTTTCATTAAATGCCAGGCTGTAGCTGATAACAGCATTTGATGTAAACGGGTTTGGTGATATCCTGAAGAAGAACATACCCGGCTCAGCCCCCTGGTTCACACCGGACGGGTCGTAAATGTACTGCACATATTCAGGATGATCAATGAACGGGTTTCTGTTGTGCTGTATGGCGTAAACCGCATTATTACGGTCCAGCTCCTTGTCGCTGACGGGATCACTCTGATGCCAGTCCATAAGCAAATCTACCGCCCAGTCTTCAAGGTCGGCACCATCGGTCATGGCGCTGCCAGTCCATCCTGCATCTTCTCCCTTGTATCTTGTGGCCATATAGAAATAATTTCGGGCGAAATCACCTTTGTATATGTCGATGGGTTCAAAAGCCATTCCTGAATAGCCCGGCGTGCTGGAATATCCCAGTCGGCTGCCGTTCTGGGACACCCAGGTGGTACTGCCTACTTCCGCATAAGGATAGTTGCTTCTTCGGTTGTTCACATAGATGTCTGTGGGAACTAAGTGGAAAAGGTCAGTGTACATCGGTGACACATTTCCGCCAAACCAGCTCGACGGCCAGGAGTGTTCTCTGTTGTAGCCTTCACCTTCACCACTTGCTGAGCCGCCCCAATTAACGCCGAGTATATAGTTGTAGTTAGAATACATATCCCAGACGTAGTACTCATTCCCGTATTTGTCATCTGTAGTGAAAAATGCGTTCTTTACTGCATCGTAGCTTATTACAGTATGGTTATCAATGATGTTGTGAAGAGCCCACTGAAGGGTTTCCCCGGAAAGACCCTGGGCAGAATCGTAATAGCCGGGTGGTATCTGCGCTACCGAGACAGCGGAAAGAAGAAGAGTAATTATCAGCGCGTAATTTTTTATAGCCATAGTGTACCTCTCGTTCATATCATTAGTAAAATCGTATATCCGATAATAGCACTGGAATCAGAAAATTACAAAGAGTTGATTGAGAACTCTCAGGGAAGAGAATACTCAGTGATCACAGGAAGATCCTCACCTGGGCTGCCAAGCAGTTTTACAAGGCAGTTTCTAAGCGTTGAAAGATTCAGTGGCTTACGGAGTACAGCAGAAAAGCCTTCAGAGTAGTATGAGCCAACATCACCAGCTCTTAACTGAGAAGAACACAGTATCAGCTGCATTCCACCTT
>JAGLDB010000141.1 GCA_023145935.1 Candidatus Sabulitectum sp.
TAAACAATCTTCAGAGAAATATCGGTAAATACAATGTAGAGATTCACAAGAAATACTCTATTCCATTTGCCTGTATTGTCTTTGTTCTTCTTGGAATTCCTCTGGGGCTTTCTTCAAAGAATTCCAATACAGGGCTGGCTGTTACAATGAGT
This sequence comes from Candidatus Sabulitectum sp., assembly GCA_023145935.1. The sequence goes on from JAGLDB010000141.1 coordinate 153, forward strand.
CTTGTATTTATTCTGGTGTATTACTTCTTTCTAATAGCAGGAGAGCAACTTGCAGACAGAGGCAGGATTTCTGCCTGGGTCGCAATGTGGTCACCCAACATCCTGCTGGGTGTATTGGGAGTTTATCTTACCTACAGAAGCATGCGCGAGGGACACCCCATACCACTGCCTGATTTCAAAGAACTGATGAATAAACTGAGAAGAAAAGGGCGCAAGTGAAATTACTGGACAGATATCTGGCTGGTCGCTTCATAAAGATGATATTCATGACTGTTCTTTCTTTCACTGTGATCTTCGTTACTGTAAATGCCTTTGATCACTTCAGCAGATGGATGGACAAGAATGTAACTGCGATCACTTTCATGCGTTACTATTTTTACGGATTACCTTACATCATAATTCTCGTTACTCCAATTGCCGTATTGATCTGCTCTCTGCTTCTTGTGGCAGGTATGGCAAAGAACAACGAGCTTACTGCAATGCGCGCTTCGGGAGTGTCCATCCCCAGAATTTTCATGCCTCTTCTTTTTGTGGGATTCATAATAAGTGTATTCACTCTTGTGGTTGGAGACTTTGTGGTGGCTGATGCCAACTATCTGCAAATGCAGGTAAAAAGAGTTGAAATCGATGGAAGGGATCCCATCAACTATCTAATGCGGAACGACTTCGCCCACAGAACACTGGATGGAGCAATCGTAGAGATTGGGCTTTTCGACGGCCAGCACGCAACCATTTCCAGGGCTGTGGTAGAGTGGTTTGATGACAGTCTCAGGGTTTTAAGAAGAGTAGATGCGCAAAGGCTGACTTACATTGATTCGGTATGGACTGGAATTTCCGCAGAAGAGAGACGATTCTCTCCATCCGGCGAGATGTCTTTCACCCTTCACGACACCCTTTCCCTCCGGGAGATTTCAGATACTCCGGAAGACTTTGGAAGCAGAAGAAAAAGTGCGGCGGAGATGAATGTCTTCCAGCTCTGGGATCACATTGGCAGAGTCCGGGGTGCCGGTGGAAACCCCACAGGCGATCTGGTGGAATTCTGGCTGACTATTTTCTTTCCTTTTTCCGCTCTGATAATGGTTCTTGTAGGTGCCCCTCTTGCCACAAGCAACCCCAGAAGCGGTAAATCAACAAGCATCGGTCTGGCTGTACTGTTGGGATTTATCTTTTTCTCACTGGCCCGGTTCGGACAGACGCTGGGCCATAAAGGTGCACTGGAACCGATTCTTGCAGCTGCTCTGCCTGAAGTCGTTTTCATAATTCTTGGTATCTGGCTCTTCAGAAGAGCAGGACAGCAATAAGCAGAAATATGCTATTGCAAAAAAGGTAGTACTTTCTGTATGGTTCCTGTGTTCACCTGCCCTGTGGCAGATTCCTACAATTAACGGTTCTTAAGACAAATGGAGGCAGTAATGGCTCGCAGAGTACATAACTTCTTTGCCGGACCCGCAGCACTTCCTTACGAAGTGGTAAAAAAAGCAGCAAAAATGGGAGTTCTTGAATTTGATGGACAGGGAATGTCGGTCATGGAAATATCCCATCGTTCCAAGCCTTTTGATAAGATGTTCAAGAGCGCTCAGAACAACATGCTCAAGATCATGGGCCTGGACCCTGAAGAATACGCTGTACTGTTCGTTGGTGGCGGTGCAAGTTCCCAGTTCTTCCACATTCCCTTCAACTTTCTCAAAGATGGCATGACGGCAGATTATGTAAACACCGGTGTCTGGTCTAAAAAAGCCATAAAGGAAGCAAAATACTTCGGGAAAGTGAATGTTGCCGCTTCAAGTGAAGACAAACTCTTCTCTTATATCCCGAAAGAATTCAACCTCACCCCTGGTGCCGCCTATGTTCATACAACAAGCAACAACACCATCTACGGCACCGAAATGTGGAGCTTCCCCGATACAGGCACAGTACCCCATATCGGTGACATGTCCAGTGATTTCCTTTCACATCCAATGGATTTCAGCAAGTTCAGCATGATCTACGCAGGTGCCCAGAAGAACATCGGCCCATCAGGCACAGTGGCAATTGTTATAAAGAAGAGCTTTGCCGACACCGCCAGGGAAGACATTCCCACAATGGTGAACTACAGAACACACATAGCCAAGGACAGCCTTTTCAACACCCCTGCCAGCCTTCCTGTGTTCATAGTAGGTCTTGTAATGGAGTGGATCCTGGAGAATGGCGGTCTTGAAGGTATCGCTGCGCTGAACAAGAAGAAAGCAGATCTTCTTTACGGAACCATGGACAACAGCAACGGCTACTATGTACCTCATGTACAGGATACCAGCAGCAGAAGCTTCATGAATGTAACCTTCCGTCTTCCTTCCGAGGAACTGGAGAAGAAATTCATAGCTGAAGGTGCCGAAAAAGACCTCATGGGTCTTAAGGGGCATCGCTCTGTTGGTGGATGCCGTGCTTCCACATACAACGCAGTTACCTACGAATCGATCTCAGCACTTGTTGACTTCATGAACGACTTCAAGGCTAAGAACTAAAATTCGCTCTCAAGCGCCGTATCACTGGATGCGGCGCTACTCTTTTTTTATTTCTTACTTGACTAGAGAGGGTATACGCAATGCATCATTTGAAAAGAATGTTTGATTCAAGAAATCATATGCCCTGGCTCATCCTCATTCTTCTGGCGGCGTTGCTTACGAGAATACCGCATCTTGTTTCGTTTCTTTCATCATCTTCAGAAACAGCATTAACATATTTTCCTACTCTGGGAGCTGCAAGATTCGAGCAGTGCGCCAGAGCCCTGGTGGATGGAACCGTTGCAGGAGATGCCTTTGCATTTGCCAGCCCGCTGTACATCCTTATTCTTTCACCACTTTATGCCCTGGGACTCACAAACACGATTATTTTCATACTGCAAACAATCCTCGGAATCTCTACAGTTTTCCTCATTTATTCAATCTCAATTAAAACGGGGGCTTCAAAATGGCTTTCAGCCACTGGTGCAGTGGTGTGGACACTCTACGCTCCATCGGCTTTCTATGAAATGACGCTGCTGCCAATTGCTCTTCTTGCCCTGTTAATATCTACCTGGTCCCTGTACCAGTTAAAGCAGACTTCAACAAAGAGAGCTTCGCTGGTTCACGGTTTTCTGTCCGGAGTCATTACCGGGCTTCGTCCTCCTTTTATTCTTCTTGGAGTCATGTCTTTGTGGAAAGCAATTCGCAGCAGGAACTATCTGCACTCTGTGTTCATGCTTATTGGATTCTCAATACCTCTTTTTATTCTTTGTTTTTACCATTCATCTCAAGAGGGGGGGGGGATTCACCCCATTCGCATCTTCTCTCGGCCTGAATCTTGTTCAAGGACACGCGGAAGGTGCCACTGGATACGGTCCACCAATACCTGAATACGGTCTGGTAGAAAACCCTGCTGAAAACATTCATGAAGTTGGCGCAAGAATTGCTGCAGAACACGGTTATGAAACCAGTTCAGAAGCAAACAAATTCTGGCTGGAAAAGGCGACAAGCTGGATATTCAGCAATCCAGCCGGAGAACTTAGACTTCTCGGTGCAAAGCTGGGAGCTTTCTGGGGATATGCTCCTTTTGATTCTTACTTCGATCTGCAAAGGGACATTCAAAGTGATTCTTCTTTAAGTCATCTAATTCTACCGAGGTATCTGCTTATGGCCTTTTTAGCCACCGGAGTTATTTCATTCCTAATATTTAAGAAAAAATTCTGGGTTCTCTCAATTCCAATTCTGATCTCATTAATTACAATTTTAGGTTTTTTCCACTCGGAGAGATACATTCTTCCAGTGCTGCCTGTTTCTCTTGCAATTGCTGCTTCCGGATTGCAACTGCTTTTTCAGAAGCTGAGAACTGCTGAAAGAAAAAAGGCCATTGTTGCAATTCTGATTGCCTCTGCTCTCTTGTTATCCGGTAGACTCTGGCCAGCGCCTGAAATTCCAGAGGGCCAGTACCTGTACAACAGAGCGGCAAAAGCATTCAATATGCAAAATCACCTTCTAGCACTTACTTTATTCGAGAAATCCATTGAAGCATCACCTTCTGGATCAAGCATATCGGTACACGCAAGAATGGAAGCTCTCCGAATATCTCAAGCCTTGAATTTGGAAGACAGAATCATGCTTCATACTGAAGCTCTTGAACTTGTACTTCAATGAAGCTTGACTGAAGACCATTACTTCCATGAACCCTGCAATTCAGGTAGCTGCCATCCAGATATACAAGGTTGATTCTTTCCTGAAAAATGAATTCAGCCAACAGCTGATTCCAGAAACTCCTTCTCTGAGATCACTCTGACTCCCAGTTTTTCTGCTTTCTTCAGCTTTGAACCCGCGTTCTTTCCGGCAACAAGAAGAGTTGTTTTGCCGGTGATCGAGGATGTAACCTTTGCACCGGCTTTCATTGCCAGCTCTTTGGCTTTCTGTCTGGGCATTTCCAGAGTTCCAGTAAAAACCATGGTCTCACCTGCCAGCGAAGAGCCTTTACCGGAAACTTCTTCCACAGGGTTGAAACCGGCCTTGACCAGCTGCTCGATCACCGGGGTTATTACCGGACTCGTAAAGAATTTTCTTATGGCTGATGCTGTGACCGGCCCGATTCCCTTAACTGCTAGCAGTTCCTCTTCACTGGTATCCCCAAGAGTTTTCAGATCTCTGAACTCGGCTGCTATATCCCTTGAGGCCACCTCCCCCACACCGGGAATACCGAGACCTGTAAGAAAACGACTCAGGGGGGTTGTTATGCTTTTTTTCAGTGCTGCGAACAGTTTTGTTGCCTTCAGCTCACCCATTCGTTCAAGAGCCGTGAGTTCATGGTATTTAAGACTGTATAGCCCTGCTATTGAATTCACCATTCCAGCATCAACAAGTTGCTCGCAGAGCTTCCTGCCAAGACCTTCAATATCAAGGGCTTTTCTTGAAGCCCAGTGTTCCAGGCTTCTTCGTATTCTGGCTTCACACGAGGGATTGATACAGTACAGGTTTACTTCACCCTCAGGCTTCACAACAGGGCCTTTGCATACAGGACATTCCTCAGGCATTCTGAATGCTTTCGCCCTTGCTGCACCTTCCAGGGGAAGACTTGTCACAACCTCCGGGATCACATCACCGGCTCTGCGAACAATAACAATGTCACCGGGTCTGACATCTTTCCTGATCACCTCGTCCTGATTGTGAAGCGTGGCATTGGTAACGATCACGCCGCCAACCTTCACAGGCTGCAGCCTGGCAACCGGTGTGAGTCTGCCTGTGCGACCAACCTGAACCTCGATCTCTATCAGGGTGGTAGACATCTCCTCTGCATGAAACTTCCATGCGGTTGCCCACC
>JAGLDB010000142.1 GCA_023145935.1 Candidatus Sabulitectum sp.
GTACCACCCTGAGATGGGTTGTTGCTGGTTGACGGGTTCATGATACTTAGAACCCCCACACCACCCTGATCAGTGGTTGCATGAATGTTACACTGTGTGTCACCATAGGTTCTTGTTGAAAGCTCTATACCGCTTCTGTTGTAAGGTGCGTCTTCATCCGTGGATGCAGACCATGAAAGAAGTTCATTGGGAAACCAGTATGAGGCATAAGGCTGCCCGGGCAGATCTTCCGCCAACCCCGATCCCACCACAAGAATAGCCACGAACAATACAGTTCTCATCATACCAATCCCTTCTTTGCTTCTTTTCTTGCTCTGGCAGAAACTGCGGAACCAGGTCCGTCAGACCGGGACACGGAAACTGCAACATCTTTGCCAACCTCTTTCGTAACCTGCGCGACCATTGAATGAGTGAAACCCGGACAGAGAACAATTGAATGAATTTCATTCGCCCGGCAGTATTTTCCAATCTCAGCAATTCTGTCGCAGGAATCACCTATTGCCATGGAGTGCAGAGTGAAGGTTGTAGTCTCTATAACTCTCACATCGCCAGGATCTCCGTCTGCCCACTTGGAAACATACATAGTGTTGAATTTCATTTTTCTGTCTTTCGGCGTCTGTTCCGAAAAAAACCTTTCAGCATCCGGGCTGATTCCTCTGCAAGAACCCCACCCTGTACTTGGGGATAGTGGTTCAGGTGCCGCATTTCAAGAAGATTGGTTACCGATCCGAAGGCTCCGAATCTTTTGTCCCATGCTCCGTACACTACACTGGGGATACGAGACACAAGAATAAGTCCTGCACACATAACGCATGGTTCAAGGGTGGCGTAAAGAGTGCAGTCTTCCAGTCGCCAATCTCCCCTGGTCCTGCAGGCGGCATTAATCACCAGGCACTCGGCATGTGACTGTGGCAGATGTAGTTCTGCCGTTCGATTAGAATCTTTAAAGATCTCGCCATCCCCGGTAACAAGAACAGCACCAACAGGCACTTCACCCCTGGAGAGAGCTTTTTCTGCCTCTTCCAGAGCCATTCTCATGTATTTTTCGTGCAGTTTCACTTCCCCGCCATCAGTGCTTCTATTTCATCAGGTGTTCTGGGGAAATCAGCTGAAAGAAATCTATTCTCTTCCTCTCCCACGAGAACATCGTCTTCTATTCGTATCCCGATACCTTCCTCAACACTGTAAAACCCCGGTTCAATGGTGAATACCATGCCAGGGGCAATTGGTATATCGGAAACATTCTCATCGTGGGTATCAAGACCCAGGTGATGTCCAATACCATGGTAGTAGAAATTGCTGATCTCTTCCGGCTCCTTTATTTCACCCCGCCTTATCATTATCTCTTTGTAAGCTTCAATCACCTGGTCATTCCACTCCCGGTGAAGTTTTCCCGGGCGGAGCAACTCATTGGCCTTTGCCTGAACTTCCAGAACCATTTCCATAAGCTCTCTCTGCCGTGGGGTGTATTTTCCATTCACAGGAATAGTCCTGCTTATGTCTGAACAGTAGAGGTTCTTCATTGCTCCGTGGTCAACAAGAAGCAGTTCTCCATCAGAAAGATCGGCATTGTTGCTTACATAGTGAAGGCAGGTAGCTCTGCTGCCTCCGGCAATAATTGCCGAAAAAGCAGGAGTTTTCTCTCCTTCTTTCGCCCATTGGTAAATCAGTTCAGCTTCAAATTCTCTTTCATTCATCCCCGGGGCAAGTTTTTTAGCTGCCGCTTCAAAACCCTTTTGGGTAAGAGCGATTGCCGCTTTCATGGTCTCAATTTCTGATTCGTCCTTGATCATTCTCAGACTGAATATTTTGTCGGATATGCTCTGCACATCCAGTCCGGGAAAATGGGTCTTGAAATTGTTCACATAGGAAAGTCTTTTTCCGGGAGACCCGTTCACACCGCAGTTGTGCCAGTCAAAGAAGAAACTGCCAAGCTTTTCCCTGGAAACAAGCTTGTCCAGAAATTTGTCTTCGCTACCGGCAAAGCGAATATCCTTTATACCGCTATTCTCCTGTGCCTGCTCTTTGGTCAACACAGTTCCGTACCATTTTGCATACGCCTCATCATAGGAAGAAATGTAAAGGCATTCCATTGGCGCGCGACCTTTGAGCCTCCACATCACAAGGCAGGAATCCTCCTGGTCGATTCCAGTGAGATAATAGAGATTTCTGGATGGTGTGTAGTGATACATCCCGTCAGCACTGGTAGGTTTTGAGGAGGAGGCCTTTATGACAATGCAGTACTCACCTTCCATTGTCTCCATCAATCTAGCACGGCGAGACATATATTTTTCTGTAGAGTTCATTGTTATCCTTTCAGAATAAGTGTTTCCAGCGAAAGTTTTGGTACATGATGTACTCCATTCTCATCCCGCCAGTATCTTATTTCTTCGTTGTTTTTTTCCAGCAGTACAGTCTCTGCCGGATATCCAAGTGCGATGACAAGTTCCTGCCTGTAGCCTGGAGCAGGAGCAACACTATCTGTTGAGCCCCTGTCAAAGTTGAGCAGCATACAACTGGCTATTCCAGATCCTGAAGCTGAAAGAACTATGTAAGATGCTGCAATACCCACATCTATCCCGGTAAATAATTGTTCTTCCTCAGGGGCATGAACAACGATGTAAGCTGATGGTCTTTTTCCCTGCTCGGGACCGGTCCAGTCTGTAAGATAGCCTGCCCACCCTATCCCGGAAAACAAGACCTGTCTTTCCTTCTCGCTTGTGATGATACTGAATCGAAGCCTTTGCAGGTTAGACGCACAGGGAGCAAAACCAGCAACATTAATCATCTCTCTCAGCTTTTCCGAAGGGATTGCTCTTCCCTCCTGAAACCGTCTGTAGCTTCTTGTCTTTTCCGCTAAATCTGAAAAATTCATAGGGACTCCTCATAATTAAGAACCAGCTTGCAGGCCCCAACAGCACCCGGAGTATGGCTCTCTATTCGACGCTTCCTGAGTTGTTCTTCGTATCAACATCTCTTCAAGCAATGAATATAAGCCTATGCTGTTAAAGAATCTTCCCGGGCAGGCCAAATTTATGTGTAAGGCTCCACTGTTGTGCTGCAGGCCCCCGCTACTGCTGAAACTTGTCTACGAACACTGCTCAGGTAAGTGGGATGCCAGTCGAGAGGTTCTTCCTTTGGCTTCAAGTGCTGTCAGTCTGCTTGAATGATCTCCGTATAGGTTATTCCTGCAAGAACCTGTCTACTTACTGAGTTTGCCTTTGCGAGATGGAGTTCAATGTCTTCCACATTCTGAGTTGGTATTCTTTTCATCTCAGTTATTACAGATACCGTTGCCTGAGGCATATAAAATGTGATAGAATTGGTTCAACTGACCTAAACGCTTGTATCATATCAATCGCTGGAGGATGAGAATGTTCCTGCAAAAAAGCAACGAATCGGTGTATTACAGGAGAATTCTGGCAAACCGAATACTTTGGATATTCTTTATTGCTCTTCTGATAAGATTATCACTCATCCCATACATTAATTTTGCTCTTGATGATGCATATATCACATTTAGCGTCGCAAGAAACATTTCAGAAGGACATGGAATGGTTCTTAATCCAGGTGAGCAAGTGCTTTCCATAACTACACCTCTCTACGCTCTTTTAATGGTACCGGGAGAAATTCTAAGCATCGGTGCACCCTTATGGTCGAAGATTTTGAATTCAATATTTGCCTCCTTTTCTTGTGTACTGATCTATACTCTGCTTCGTGACAAGGTAAATAAAGGCATCCTGCTTTTCTCAGTATTTTGTTTAATTCTGAATCCCATTTCCATTTTTATAACATTAACGGGAATGGAATCACCTCTGGTCTCACTACTCATCCTACTTTCAGTATTATTCTACCAAAGGAAGATGTTTACTGTTCTTGGTCTGGTGCTGGGGCTAACATGTCTTGCAAGGCCCGAAGGATATATCGCAGCTATTCTCTTCTGGGCTGCGGTACTCATTTTTCACAGACATGGTCTTGTTAAAGTAACAATTCCACTCGCAATCATATCTCTGGCTTGGTTCTTCTATGCAACTACAGTTTTCGGTTCAGTGATTCCAAACAGCTATTTTGCTAAGCAAGCCTTTTTTGCCGTTAATTCTTCTGCTGACAAATTCGCAAATCTTCGTTCATATATAGCGTTTTTTACACCATCGATTCCTCTTATTGGAGTAGCTCCAATTTTCTTGTTTTTCGGGACATGGAGCGTGCTGAGGAAATATCGTGGGTTATTGCCTGTATCAATTTGGCTTATTACTATATTCATTCTTCAGCTTACATCAAAGCTGTACATTACCTTTTGGTACATGCATATGCTGGTTCCTTTAATTATTCTCCTATTCTTCCTTGGCTTACAAGAGTTCTTAAATGTATTACCCGAAAGAATCAGATCAATTGCCTGCAACAAAGGTGTTGCTGTAATATTCGGTCTGATTCTGGTAATTTCCATGACATTTAATTCATGGCAGTGGAGGTCCGAAATCTCTGATATGCGCATTCTTGATGAGCACATGGGTAAAGTCGGGCATTGGTTTGTAATGAACAACATTTCCTATGACATGGTTGTGGGTTTGGAGGCAATAGGAAGAGTCAGCTATGAGAGTAATCTGCGCATTCTTGACCGAATGGGTTTAGCATCACCGGAAGTAATTCCTTTCATTCGAATACAACAAGACAGTGATGCGAGTATTATGCACAATTTTCAACCTGACTATTACATCACTAATCTGGTCATTACTGAAGAGGAAGCTCCCGGTTACAACCCCATCGCAGATTTTCCTGTCCAGCGTGTATCAAGAGCAAATGATATTGATGCAATTATGGGAGATAAAACCTATATTTATGCATTTTCTGAATAATTGAACAAGGTTTTTCAAAGAACCTGCGAACTTGATCCCAGACTCTTTAGATATTACTCTATTCTGAGAAGAGGTATCCTTCAGCATTGTCTCTTTTGTAATGGAGAAGTATTGAGGTTCCCGGCGATCAACATGGTACTACTATACCGGAGGTTACCATTCCATGTCTTGCTACTTGTATATCTACTATAGCCGGAACCTGCAGCCTTTCAGCAGAAGCCGCACCGGGAGTTGACTACTTCCTCCATCAGAACAAATCTATCCGTAGCTTCAACAGTCATAACCATCAAAAGAAATACAAGGTTTACACTTTTCACAATCTCTCACACTCGTTGCCCAATTCAGTCTTGATTCCACCCCATGATCTGTAAGTAATTGCTGATCCATCACACCAGAGAGTAAGAGTTAGATCTTTGAGTCCCCACCAGAGACTTGCTGAAAGGTGAAAATTGGGATACAGATGAACAAACCACTAAAAAATCTGATCATCAAATACATTGCTGCAAATCGGGTAGACGGTAGTTTCACAACTGCCACCTCCCACGGCACCGAACGTACGGTTCCGTATTC
>JAGLDB010000143.1 GCA_023145935.1 Candidatus Sabulitectum sp.
GGTGCAAGACCCCAGGATGTGGCTTCGTCATCAGCAATGCCCAGATATGTGGTATAGGAAAAAGAAACATCATCAAGTACAGGTGTGCTTGAGGGATCTGTGGTCTGCAGTATTACCCTGTACTGCAGAAAATCTGTTGAGTCTGCCAGTATGCCTGACAGACTGGTATTCGTAAATACGGTATCAGACCATGTTCCCATATTTGCAGAATCGTTTGAACTCCTGAACTGAAAACCCAGTGATGTTACAGCGGGTTCATCACCGGTGGATGTGAAGTTTTCCCAGTGATCGACTGAATCCACATCAAGAACAGAGGATTCAAGAGTTCCCGCAGGAGAAAAGCCCGTCACATCCCACCAGGTGATCTCATCGGAGACACTTCCAGCAGCCCCCAACACATCAATGTGGCCATCTCCATCAACATCTGCAGCATAGACTGCCCATGCTCCATAATAGTCACCGTCAACTGTATGTTCTGTCCATAAGGTCCCTGTGCCGTCGGCATTCTCCCACCAATTGATGTCATCTATATCGCAGGCAGCCCCAAGTACGTCAGTATCGCCATCTCCGTCCAGATCTGTGGCGTAGACTTGCCTTACTCCGTCAAATTCATCATCCACTGTGTGCTCTGTCCATGAAGTACCAGTGCCATTGGTGTTCTCCCACCAGCAGATGTCATCAGCATTCAAAGCAACTCCAAGCACATCAACATCACCGTCTCCGTCTACATCTGTGGCATACACTGAGCCTGCTCCAGGAAAGTTATCGTCTACCGTGTGCTCTGTCCAGACTATTCCCGGAGCCGTATCGGAGTTCTCCCACCAGGTGATGTCATTATGACCTGCAGCAGCTCCAAGGACATCAACATCGCCGTCACCGTCTACGTCTGTTGCATAGACTGAGTATGCTCCGCCAAAGGCACCGTCCACCAGATGCTCTGTCCAGGCGCTGCCTGTACCGTCAATATTCTCCCACCACTTGATGGCACCACCGGAACCCCAGGCAGCCCCAAGAACATCAACATCATCATCCCCGTCTACATCTATAGCAAATACTGAGCGTGCATAGCTAAAGTCAGTTTCTATCGTATGTTCAGTCCAGGAAGTACCTGTACTATCAGTATTTTCCCACCAGGTTATGTCATCTCCCCCAAAAGCAGCCCCAAGGACATCAACATCACCGTCCCCGTCTACATCAGTGGCATAGACTGAGCATGCTGCGTTAAAGTCACCGTCAACCAGATGCTCTATCCATGAGGTGCCTGTACCGTTGGTATTTTCCCACCAGATGATCTCATTGTCGTCGAAAGCTGCACCAAGAACATCAACGTCGCCGTCTCCGTCCACATCTGTGGCATATACTGAGTATGCTCCGTCAAAGTTACCATCAACAGTATGTTTCACTGGATAAGCAAGGATACCTGATATCAGACATAGTGAATTTCCAGAGTGGTTAACCAGGTCTGCAATATCATAATTATTGCCCCAGTCTGTTACAGGACCCGGGATTCCACCACCGCCGGACCAATCTGTCTGGGTGGCTGTTTCAGCAAATGAGACAGCAGAAAGCAAAAGGAGTGGTAGTAGATATCTATCCATGATGCCCCTCCTTACATTCAAAACAATTGCTCTTCTGATAATTTTCAAACAAAATATATCAAAGTCAAGCTCCTGCCGATTACCGACAGAGCTTCTACCTGGCCTCAAGAAGCCACTGTCTGGCTTCCTCCACGGTGGCGAATTCTCCTGTGGACTTTCCCCTGTTCGCTTCAACAGTTGAAGTAAACTTCACGTCATTTCTTGTTTCTGAATCAGCAGGTAATACATGTGCCAGCCAGAAATGTGGAGAGCGTTCCGCGAAGATCTTCCCGAATGTAAAACACTCAAATGTAGAGAACGCCTGGGAATTCATCTCACGGAGATCAACAAGAATGCTTGAACAGGAGTGCTCCCGGCATAGCTTGAACACTTCATTCATTGCAGCGAAGTGATCTTTTTCCGTGGCCCTGCTTAAAATGGTCACTTGGACAATAGCATCTTCTTCACTAAACACAACAGAGTATTCCATTACACCCCTCCTTCCCACTCAGGCTCTGCCTTCCTCCCTGCTATGCAGCTGGTTCAATCTCTCTTTGCCTGTGTATCAGTTCTCCTTCAGCAGGTCGTCAAAAGCAATCTCAAAGCGAAGTTTGTGCTTTGCCTCTTCCTGGGCAAGTGCTTTGAATATGTTCCTGGCATCTTCAGTTTCAACCATCTCGCTGAGTTTTGTGTAAAGCTTGAAAGCTGCCTTCTCCTTTTTCATGGCTACAACAAGAGCATCCTCGTAGCTTTCAACCTGGTCAGGATTCACATCAACTGTGTAATCGGCAATTTTCAGATCAAGAACTTTTTCGTTGTTCGGCTGGAATTTCTTACCCTCTTTAACAGCAATGAGTTTTGCCTTGTGGCCTCTTTCCTCGTTTGCGAAAAGAAGAAAATCCCTCTTCATTGCCTTGTGCACAGCCCTCTCAGCAAGCTCTGTGTAAAACTTAACTGCGCCCTCTTCTTCACCTATTGCAAAATCAAGTATCTCGTCTGATGACATCCAGTTTTTCATGTTTTCTCCTTATCTGGTCGGATCGAGATTTGTATGAATCTGTTTTCTCTACTTACAGGTCTTTCAATCAGGCTTGAACCATCTGGTCAAGCCGCTCTGCAATCCAAACTTTAATCACAGACTGCCTTGGAACACCAATACGCTCAGCTTCCTGGTCAAGAGCTTGAATCATCCAGACGGGGAAATCAACATTCACCCGTTTCTGCTTTTTTCCAGGCCGTTTGGCCTTGGAATAGTCCAGGTGTTCGGTGATGTCATTACCACTGTCAAACTTTTTATCAAACTCATCAGCCTTCATAAGCTCTAACCTCCTTTCTTCGTGCATGGCGCACAGATATGATCCTGATTCTATCAACTCGAATGGTAAATACAGCAGACCAGCTGATTTCAGCGATTCGCCCTGTAAGAACAAAACGCTTCTCATCCTCAGTTCTGGCGGGAACCTCCAGCCTGTTCGGATCTTCCCACAGAAGCTGAGCCTCTTCAAAATCAATGCCATGCTTCCGTTTGTTTGCATGACTTTTCCTTCTGTCATACTCAAATTTCATAATATAGTTACTATACAGTGTTGGTATAATTAGTCAACCTCTTATTTGCTTCCCAGGAGCTTGTACTGATCAGGACGAAGATTCAACCTGACTGAAATTGAACTCAACTGGAATTCCATATGCCTGGAATGCAGCGATGATCTGCCTGCTCCTCTCTGCATCCGGAGCAGCCATGTCGTTCGAATTATATTTCTGGCCAAGCTTCTGGTGTTTATGCTTCGCAATGCCGTGGTACTGTAGTAACTCAACTCTTATTTTGCCTGCCAAAGTGTTTATGAACCGGGCGGTTTCATCAATATTCCGCTGGTCATCATTGATGCCCTTGATCAAAGGAATCCTGATACGGATGTTTGCCCCGGACTGGGATAAGACTTTCAGGTTGTGAAGGATCAGTGAATTATCCACTCCTGTGTATTGTCTGTGTTTTGAAGCATCCATCATTTTGATGTCATACAAGAACAGATCAACTCTTTTGGCAACATCCAGAAGGATCTCGGTTTTCGCGAACCCGGTGGTGTCTAAAGTGCGATGAATTCCTTTTTCTCCACAAGCGTCCAGCAGCATGCTCAGAAATTGCGGAAACAAAAGAGGCTCACCACCTGAAAACGTGACACCACCACCGGATTGATCAAAGAAGATGATTTCCTTTTCAAGGATTGCCATGATATTTTCTACAGTCTCAGAGCGGCCTGACAGTTCCGTTGCTTTAGTGGGGCAATTATCTGCACATATTCCGCACACGATACAGATTGCTTTGTCGGTCACAATGCCTTGGGGGGTTAACCTGCAAGCTTCCCAGGGGCACAAATTAACACATTGCTTGCAGCCAATACATTTCGCCGCCGAGTGCATTTTTTGAACCTCAGGTGACTGGCCTTCCGGGTTGTGGCACCAAACGCAGTGAAGCGGACAGCCTTTCAGGAAGATAGTAGTTCGGATACCCGGGCCATCATTGATAGCGTAGCGTTTAATATCAAAGACAATGCCGGAGCACCTCTGTGACTCACCCGCCACAATATTTGTCTTTGCCATACGCTCTAGAAATCCTGATTTTCTGTGCGAGAAATGATTTCCTCCTGAAGATCCTTATTCATATCATTAAAGTAGTCGCTGTATCCGGCCATCCTCACCATCAGATCTTTATAATCCTCCGGAGTCTTCTGGGCCGCGCGAAGTGTGGCGGTGTCCACAACATTGAACTGGATGTGATGCCCGCCAAGAGCAAAATAGCTTCTAATCAAGCTTGCCAGCTTGGTGATATCTTCATCCTTCTGAAGAAGGCCAGGCAAGAAGCGCTGGTTTAGAAGAGTCCCTCCTGATTTTGCCTGATCGAGTTTGGAAAGAGATTTGACAACCGATGATGGGCCATGAGTATCACAGCCCTGTGAGGGTGACGTGCCATCAGAAATCGGTTTCTCAGCCAAACGCCCGTTGGGGGTTGCCCCCAGGACTTTGCCGAAATAGATGTGACAGGTAGTGGAAAGCATGTTCAGATGATATTGACCGCCTTCTTTGATATTCGGTTTGCCATCGATCGAGGCAAATAGATCATCAAACACTCTTGTGGCGATTCCGTCAGCAAAATCATCATCATTGCCGAAAAACGGAGTTCTATTGATGATGGTCTGACGCAAGACTTCGTCGTCATCAAAGTTCCTGGAAACCGCTTTTAGGATTCTCTCCATACTAAATGTCTTGTGTTCAAAAACGTGTTTCTTAAGGGTCGCCAGGCTATCAGTCACCGTCCCGAGGCCGCAACATTGAATGTAGTTCGTATTGTACCGCGGTCCACCGTTATAGTAATCCTTACCCTTTGCAATACAGTCCTCGATGACAACGGAAAGGAAAGGGGCAGGAGCATACTTTGCGAACATCCTGTCGATATAGTTGCTGACGCGTATTTTGTGATCAATCACAAAATGCAGTTGCTTCTGAAACGCAGAGTACAACTCTTCAAAATCACTAAATTTGCATGGATCACCGGTTGCAATGCCCACTATCTTTCCTGTAACCGGATCTACTCCATTATTTAAAGTGACCTCCAAAATCTTGGGAACATTGAGATAACCTGTTAACAGGTAAGCTTCCTTACCGAAAGCTCCTGTCTCAATACAGCCGCTGCAACCGCCTTCGCGCGCATCCTCAATGGATTTACCGGATCGCAACATCTCCAAAATATAGACATCCGCATTGAATACAGAAGGATAGCCGTACCCCTGCCGGATCACACGGCAAGCGGTGTTCAGGAATCGATCAGGAGTTTTGCTGCTTATGTGAACAGA
>JAGLDB010000144.1 GCA_023145935.1 Candidatus Sabulitectum sp.
TTCTTTGCTTCACAGAGCAGTTCTGCCGCATTTTGCTGCGGTTTTATCTTATTAGACACATGCCGGTTGTCTCAACAACTCCTCCCGATTCGATCCGGCAGAGATACAGCCCGGATGAAACAACTTCACCGTTCTGCCTCTGTCCGTTCCACTCCACCGAATGAACTCCCTTAACCATTTCCTCATTTAACAAGGTTGCTACCTCTCTTCCTGCAAGATCGAAGATGGAAACAGAAGTATGACCCTGCTCCGGTAATTCGAAGGAGATGGTTACCGTGACTGTGAACGGGTTGGGGCCGGCAGAAAGGTTGAACATGCGGGAAGGCTCGGGATTAAGGCCGGTTCCCATTACTGTAAAGGTTATGGTGTCCGCCGCTGCAGGAGAACCCTGGTAAAAGGAAGTTACAATAAGTTCATTAGAACCGATCTGTGCGTACATGTCATCCAGGTATGTGTACTTCAAGCCTGTGCCGAAGGCGTACAGATTCCAGTCTGTACCTGCAATGTAAACAACTCCATCTGTAATTGATGGGCTTGAAACAATACCGTATGGACCGCTGGAAGTTTCATAGCTCCAGATAACTTCACCGGTCTCACAACTAAGAGCGAAAACCCGCGCAGTCTCATCGTAGTAGTTACTTCCCTCTCCGTAGAAAACCATACCATCTGCTATCCCCGGAGAACCATGCAGCACACCGGGTACCGACCAGGTAAAGCTGCCAGAGAGTGCATCCAGGCAATGGAAGGAATCAACCTGGTCGCCGAAATACAGTCGATCATTGTGAAAAGCCGGTGTGGCAGAGAGATAGGTTCCTGGGGTGATACTGGTTTCCCAGATTGAACTTCCGGATAATGGATCAATTGCTCTGGCTTTGCTGTCATCTCCCAGAATGTACAGAAAACCTTCTACGATCACAGGAGAGGAATCCCAGTAACCTGTTGGCGAATCTGAATTCTGCCAGATTTCCACACCGTTGTTCAGGTCAAATGCATACAATGGGCCGTACCAGGTAGGCATGAACAGCATATCATTCCAGACAGTGAGGCAACTTGCTGCATATCCGGATACAGTGGATGTCCAGTTTACAGCACCTGTTTCGGTATCAAGAGAGTAGACAGTTGTGGTGTTTGAAGAATAGCTGTTGCTGCAGCTGAACACAGCATCATTGTACACTGCAGGTGTGCTCGCTGCACTGGTGGCATTGGCATTTGCCCAGATCCTTTCTCCTGTAAGAGCATCGAGACACCAGAGAGAATCACTGGCGGTGAATAGAAGCCCGTTCTTCACTGTAACAGCATCATCAGTATAACCAGTTCTGTAGGTCCAGATGATCTCTCCTGTTGCAGCATTCAGGGCGTAGAGGGAATCTCCTGAAGAGTCCTGGGGATAGTACACAATGCCGTTCACCACCACCGGAGTAGGGAATTCATGGTAGTTTCCTGTTACAGGAGCGCTCCACAGAATGGTATTATCAACAGGTGCCGGTGACTCTGAGTATCCTGTATGGCAATCGTTTGCCATGTATGTATACCAGTCGGTGTTTAGTCTTGGAACAAGTATCGAAGAGTTTCCGTTTATAACGTATAGCACTGAATCAGGGATTTCATTTTCATTTTCGACAATAGCCCTGAGAGTGAGCCAGTCACCATTGTAAGTTTCTCCGTCTACTGGTTCTGTTATGGTTACACCGGTAGTTAAAATGGCAGCAGAAATCAGCAGGGATATGGTCAGCATTCAGTTCTCCGTTCCTCTGTGATCGTAACGCTTCGAATGTACTGCTGCTCTGCAATTGCAAATTTGCATTTTGAGCCAGCTCAATCGGTGGTTCTTAACCTTGCGCTCTTTTTTGGAAATTTATCTTACATTCTGTACTAATGATAGCTTCTTTAATAATAAATCACAAGATGTTCGGTTACCTGAAGGATCAGTCCAGCTCTTGTATTTATAATGCACAGCTCTTATAATAATTCAGAAGTGAGTCCGAGTAAGCAGCATTGATGAAAATATGGTGCAATTCCATTCTTAGTTTGCTGTTAGCAGAGAAAGCGGGATGAAATTGAAAAAGGTTCTAAGTTTGCTGGGAGTTCTATTCCTGCTGACTTCATCAGCGTGTCTTTTCGACAGCAGTGAGGAAGACCAGTATGAAGACTCATATGAACACAAGAGCAGGGTTGTTACCGGAGAGGTCAAAGAGCTGTTTGATAACGGATTCAGGCGAAGCACAAACGTCATACTCAGTCCATACCAGCAATCAGCTCATGGCTTTTACCTGGTAGAGTCACCGGAAATGCTGGATTCGATCTTTTCTGAAGTTAACTATCCCGGACTGGAGACCTTTTTTCCGGAAGACGGAATGCTTCTGATCTTCACCATGAACTTGTTTTCCAACCAGGATATTGCTGAGCACGCATACTCATTCAATGAAGATACTATCCATGTTGATTATGTGGTCAGAAGCTGGCTTGATGGCCCTTACGAACCAGGCATATGGTACATTGCTCTGCCCATCGGCATAACTCTGGAATAAGAACCGCTGCTTTGGTTGATTGCATGGGCTTGTCTTCAATATTGAAGGCAGGCCCAGGAATCATGTCTTTCTTATCTGAGAATCACAAGGCTTTCGGTGAACTCCACGCAGTCTCCCCACATCCGGACGGTATACAGACCGGATGGCAGACTATTTATTGCCACAGTTCTGCACATTCCTCCGGCCTGAACAGGGAACTTACCGGTTGAGAAAACTTTTCTTCCTGTTATATCGAAGAAATCAATCTCTGCATTGCCGTTTACTGAAGAGTTTACCAGCAGATTCACAACACTCACCGCAGGATTTGGAAATAGAAGAGCAACTGCTGTAACAGCATCACAATCAGAACCAATTCCCGTCCAGTGAACAAACACTGAATCGATGTTGGAAAGTCCAGTCTCTACCTGGTTTGAATCCAGGGCACTCACGGCGAAGTAATTCCAGCCGGTGGGAAGCGCCCATATACTCACCTGACGCTCAGGGGTAAGGAACATAGGATCAAGCTGGGACGAAGAGGTTCCCTGCCATATTCTGTACAGGTCGAATTGATCGTTGCCAAAAACATTGAAAGTGAGCACAGAAGTATTGTTAACACTGTCGACTTCTGCTATCAGGTAAGGCACGAGAGCCTGGCCTTCCCAGTCGTACTTGTATACCCTGTAGCTCTCCAGAACAGGATCAGCAAATCTCATTGAATGCTCTCCTGTTCCATCAGGATGATGTTCCGTAACGTCGGAGAAGGAGGTGGTACCCTGAATGTCTCCCCAGCCGATAATGTAATTTCCATCGGGCAGACGCTGCATTGACCCCATATGGGTTCCATACAGACCGGGTTCCTGGTAACTCCAGACCAGCTCAGCTGTCATAGTATTGGTGTCTAACTGGTATTCGAGTCCTCTTGAAACCTGAGGGCTATGAAATCTGCCGTTGTCAAAAACAGTATACAGGCCGGGCTCAAAAGAGTTGAAATCATGTTGCGCGCTGAAACCGCCAAGAGGATCACCTGTCATTGTGAACCAGCTTGAATCGGCGTCCAATCCTCCGAACCTCCAGATGATGTCTCCTGTTGTCTGGTCGATCTTGGTGCATTCACCCAATGCCAGACAGGAGAGTAGAATGTTTCCGTCCAGATCCTCGGCAATGGAATTGCAGTGTACATAGTCCACAACAGCAGCGGTTAGATCAACAAAGTGGGCTGCATCAGTTATTTCGAAATGATCAAAACTGCTCCATTGAAAAATTGGAACATGGTTTTCATCCTGTTCCTGAACAAGAAGTCCTTTAACCAGAGCGTTCGGATTTCCTCCGGGAACCACCAGAGACATATCTATGTATCGTGAATCAACACCGATCAGCAGTGCATTTCCATTCTCCCGCATGGTAATGTCATGAATATCTGTGGGGTATCCAACTACTGTGAAAGAATCCAGGAAAGTGTATGTATCGTCCAGAACAAGCCAGGTTATCGTGTTATTTGCCAGTCTGGTGCCAAAGGTTAGAAGACCTCCAGGCTGCACTTCAACACAAAATATACCTTTGTTCCAATGCCAGTAGAAGACAGGTTCACCATCATTGTCTGCGATTATCAGGTAGGAGCTGGGGGTAGCATCAGAAGCAGTTAGTGTTCCGAAAAAATAATTGCCTTCTGCAGGTTCACCTGAAGCGTTCAGAATCAGCTCCGGAAAGTCCAGTGGAACCGACACCCCACCTGAAAAGTCTCCAGAGTGGTTTCTCTGGAATCCATCCATTCTGTGATCACTCCCGGTGAAGAAATTCTCCTCCTGGCAGGATAAAGGTACTTCCGGAGGATTCTCGGGCCTCACAGTAAAAGACCATTCTGCTGAATTGGAGGACCAATTAAGGGTAACGTCAACTCTTTCTCCCAGCGCAAAATCCCCAACAGGTGCAAGTACCAGTCTTTTACCGTCAGATGAGATGTAACGGTGACAATCAAGCACTCCTGATATGCTGCCGATCACTTTAAAATTCAGTGTTTCTGGAGCGGACCCATGGAATCCAATTATTAGATTGGTTTCAGCGCTTTGCCAGTCGGACCCATTCAGAGGAGATAAGTATACAATTCCATTATCAGCTGCTGCGGGTGAGAATAAGAACAGAGAGGAGAAGACGAAGCATAGTAGAATATTCATTTCCATACCAATCGTTATCGGGTCTCAGAAACCCGGTTTTCCCGAGTCTTTTCCCAAACTGACAATACCCCTGTAGCAATACTCTGTCAATGCTATTTATGGTAGGTAGTGGTTTTTACCTGTGGCTACTCCGGCATTGTACTTTCAACAACCGTTCAGGTAACCGGAGGAGGGAAACCTTCAGGAATTTGCCTTGTTTATGAATCAACCGCGGCTATGGTTTGATTATTGCTGGAAAATTTATTGGGGTCAGCGAAGCATCATCAGAGCATCCATTCGCTTCGTCATCACCTGGATTTATTGTCGCCTCCCATGTAAGTGAACCAGTCTGTATTCAGTTTGTCAATCGGCACTGGAGCTCCGCCATTTAACCGATACTCGACACTGTTAGGCACTTCAGTTCCAAGGTCAAGAATTGCTCTTACATTCAGTGTATCAAGCCAGAAATAAGTTTCTCCATCAACTGGTTCCACAATTTCTATTTGAACAATGGAGAGAAGAACCGCAATAATGAAGTGTTCAATAAACATTCAGCCCTCCTTCTCTATTACCATAACGTGTGCATAACCAGCACAGATATAACTCAAGCAAGCCTTATAAGGGCTGTGACTGGTTCATGCGATGGTTGCCGGAATTATTTCTTCTATGGGCAACCTGTGCGTCTATTTCAGTAATGATGGTAACC
>JAGLDB010000145.1 GCA_023145935.1 Candidatus Sabulitectum sp.
CAAGAGCTTCCTGAGCCAGCATCAGATGCCCCAGATGGGGCGGGTCGAAGGTTCCTCCAATAAAACCCTGCTTCACTGCACTTCCCGAAGGCCTCGAACGGCTTCCTCTTCCTCGTCAGGGGTAAGGTCACAGGTTTCCATAGCACGATTGTAATAGGTCTGGGCTGAATACCTGTTGTCTATTGATCTGTAAAGATCTCCCATTGCTATGAGTACAGCACCCCGGCAGGATGTCTCACCGTAACTGTCCATGGCATCTCTCAGATAAAGAAGTGCTGCATCGGTGTCATGTCTGCGAATGTAGAATTTCCCTATGAACAGTGCTCTCAAAGCAAGATGATCGTTGATCTGAATGAATAGCTCATCTGCTGATTGAAGAAGCTGAGAGGCCGGATAGATATCCAGAAAGCGGATGATCTCTTCACGGGCTCTTATTACCTGCGTCTGGTCTCTTCTGTAATCTCTTCTCTGCATCCACATTGTTTCCGCAAGAGCAAACTGGGCATCATCCGCCCATACTCCTCTTGGAAATTCATTCACAACTCTGTAAAAATAAAATTCCGCATCAGCCCACAATTTCTGTTTTCTGTCAGCCATGCCACTGCGGTAAAGGAAAAGATCAGTTTCCATATCCCCGGGGTAACGAAACATCAGCTCTGTGTAAAGAAAAGACGCTGAGGTCCACTTGCCCTGCTGGTAATTGAGATCAGCAAGCTCAATGATCTGCTCTCTGTCCATACCGACAGTGGAAGGAAATGAGCCACAGCCAGCCATGAATACCAACAAAACTATAATTACTGCATACTTAATCATGAAAACCTCTTGCATTTATGGTGTTACAATATATCTAAGCGAATCTCTTCGTGCTGCGGCATCCATAGACGCATATGAGCTTAAGCCCGGAGCGACCTGACATGCCCGATTGTACCAGGAAAGAGCGTCAACAGGATTCCCTGAAACCTCTGCCATTATACCCAGTTGAAGTGCTGCCTGAACTCTAACGCCGGTAAAACTTGAATTCCATACCTCTAAAAGTCTTTCCCGGGCCATTACCACATCTCCCTGAGAGACATCCTGCTCTGCAAGAAAGATAAGAATATCCATTCTCCGCTGTCTGCCGGATGAATCAAGAAGATTCATTCGATCAAGCTCGGTGAGAACCGCAAGTTCATCATCTTTGCGACCTGTTGTGAATTGAAGCAGGCCTGCTCTGGCGAAGAGCATATCTCCTCTGAGATCAGTTCTGACAAGTGGTATTCTATCCAGCTCAACTATATGAAGTTCTGCTGCATACCTCAAAATGCTGTCCTCTGCGGGGGTTCCAATCAGTGAATCATCAATTGACACCACTGATGCCAGATGAACGGAAGCATATTTGCCCCTGAGAAGCCATTCTTCTTCGAAAACCTGATTCAGATCAGGCGCAACGGTAATGGCTCTTCCAAAAGCATCGAACGCCTGGAGAGAATCACTATCTCGAACCATCTCCCACCCCAGCCTTCGCCACAGATGCCCGATGGCAAGAGAATCACACTGGCCCGGATTCAGGGAAAGAAAGTCCAGAGCTGTTTTCGCCCTCTGTCTGTAGTTACGATTTCTATCCGCCTGGCTGGCAAGAACTGCAGTTTCCGCAAGCCTGTACTGTAACTCCCAGCTGTACTCCTCGATCTGACTGCTCAGATCCTCGTACAAAGAAAGAGCCTGGGAATACCTGCCTGCACTGAAAAGAACATCAGCCTGATCACGGATGTCATCCTCCATGCCTCCGGTCCCGCAACCTGATGATAAAAGAAGAAATATTACAAAAGCCGCGTAAAGATAATGCTGCACAAAAAGCCTAATTTCTGCTTGAGTAGAATAGGTAGACAAGGGCGGTTACAACTCCTGTAACAACAAGAGGCTCAAGAATATTCCCACTTTCCTCTTCTGACAGTTCACCGTTGATCCACTTCTCTGCTGAGCTTTCAATGATAATAACATCAGAGATTGGAACAGCGCTCTCGATAACTGAACCCTCGCGGACAGTGAGTACTACATTTCCACTGGAATCAACAAGAGTAGCCGCCATCTCGCAACTGGCAAGCCTGGGAACCTGCTTCCCACCCAGCAACCAGCTTCTTCTTGTCTGGGCATAGGTCACACCGAGTTCCATCGGTCTAAGATTCAGCATCCAGCCATCTTCGCCCCTGGTTGTGTACACAGTGACACCAGCATGACTTAAAGCGACTGTAGCGATCTGTTCAATAAGCCATCCACCCTCATGTTCTCCCAGTACATTCAAAGTAACGACTTCAAGTCCCTGAGCTGAGACCTGCTCCGCGATGGGTTCAAGAGCATTCAGCACAACTGTCTCCAGCATATCCAGATTTGTTGGTGATCCTGTCAATGCAAGGCCGAGGAGGAAAACTGTCATCATTTTTGTTCCTGTTCTTTCTCAATTGGTGTAAATCAATTCCTTCAACCCTGATTATATCATTAGTTAACAAGCTCTGCCATAAGAACAGCTCCTGATGATTCAATGATTCTCGCCTTTACTACTGTCCCTGGAGTTACGGTATCTGTAAATGCTACGATGGCATCCACCTCGGGAGCATCCCATACTGTATGTCCGGAATGCACATCATCCACCAGTACAGGCAGTACTCTGCCTTCCAATCGCAGATCCCAGTCCGCATAAAGAGAATCCCCAACAGCTGAAAGCGCTGCCAGCCTTCTGGAAGCTGTTGAATCATCCACGGCATCTCCCTTTTCCACAGTCCTTGCGTACTCCAGTGTTCCCTCTTCAGGATACCAGCTGAACGCCGCTATGTGTCTGCCTGAACTATACCTTCCAAGAAAATCTCTAAGCATGATAAAGTCAGCCTCTGTCTCTCCTGGATACCCGGTAATAACAGTATACCTTACTGCAATCTCCACTGGAGAGTCGTCCAGTTTCTCCATTATCTGCTCAATAGTTCTCACTCCATATCGTCTTCCCATCCGTTCAAGAATTGAATCACTGGCGTGTTGAACAGGCATATCAATGTAAGGAACTACATTGCTGAACTTGTTGAAAATGTCAATTAATCTGTGAGGAAAATGAAGAGGATGCAGATAGTAGAGTCTAAACCATATGGCAGGATGCCTCGCAGCCAGTATTTCAGTAAGAGATGCCAGATCGGTACTGTCCTGAAACCAGTTGCCGCTGTCCTGAGCTACAAGTCCTATCTCTCTGGCACCTTGCTGAACGAGAAGGTCGGATTCTCTCAGAATGGTATCCAGCTTCTGCGGAACAAACCTTCCCCGGATGGCAGGGATGGTACAGTATGCACAATTGTTGCTGCAGCCAGCGGCAATTCTCAAGTACCTGTAACTTCCCTGGCCGAGAACACCTGCAGGGCCATCGGACACTGCACCAAGCCAGGAAGAAAGCTTCCTCCAGTCTCCAGGGCCGATGACAAGATCAATGTCTTCCAGGCCTCCGCTGCCATCATCGGGGTACCTTCCGGGAAGACACCCCGCAAGAACTATCTTTCTGGCGGGGTCAGCGCTTTTCCAGTTCAATATGTCTGAAAGGTAATCCAGAGATTCTTCCGTAGCAGGTGCTATGAATGCGCATGTGTTGAGTATTATCAGATCAGCCTGGTCAGCTTCGTCACTGTATCTCCAGCCGGCGCTGTTCATTACCCAGGCGAATCGCTCGGAATCAACTTTGTTCTTGGGGCAACCCAAAGAAATTACATGATACTTCAAATAAGACTCCTAATTGGTTCCATTGTAAACTAGCGGCGATCCACCCTTTTGATACCCTGAGTCACTCACAGTGTTCCTGCATCAATAACAATGTATTCAGCTATCTCAGGTATTGAAAAAATATCGGGAACGGTACTGCCTTCCTGAAGATCTGCTATCCTCCAGGAGGTGGAGTTTCCGTTTACATCCGTTGTGGAGAAGAGAAACGGAAGTGAATCTGAAACAGTGTATCCAGCTGTGATCTCTGAGATACCACCCTGAAAAAATCCTGAAGCTGTAACTGTGATACTATCTCCTTCTGTACTGGAAACAATAGTGCAGTCATTCTCCGAAATGGAAGTGAGAAGGTGAAGAAATCCAGTTGGGGATCCGGAGTAAACCAGAATTTCGGCAAAAACAGGATCGACTGTGAAAACCTCTGAACCGGTGCAGCCCATTGCTCTGCCCTGATGGTCACTGTACTGCAGAAGAAAACGATTGGGATGAGCAAGATGCATAACTCCTGAAGCATCTTCAGAATCAAGAGTCAGCGCCCAGTAATCAGTCTGGATAAATGATCCCGTGAGATATACTGCGTTTCCAAGCCGGCTGGAAAGCGGTTGCAGCAGTGATGTTCCAGCCAGGATAAGAAACAGTAGAGAGTTCATTACAGCCTTTCTTACTTAAAGAGACGAAGCAAATACAGCGTCGCTGCCAACAATAACAAGAACATCATATCCACTGGCCACAGCACCGATCAACTCGTCTCCCGGTCTGCAGGCAATGTTCTCCGGATGAGTGAGCCATCTTCCCAGAGAGTCAGCAATAACTGAAGCCACCTCATCCTGCCCCTGTGCATAGAAAACAACAGTAAGAGCAGGAGCCTGCTCGTCTGTAATTTCAGTAACCCCTGCTCCCATTGTTCTGATAGCTCCTGCAACTGAGAGGATACTGGAATTAACAGCAGGTCTTCCAACCACTGCAATACGAGCGGTTATACCAGGATCGTTTGATGAATGTTCCTGGAGGTCTTCACCGGAAAGATCGCTTTCCAGACGCCTCACAGCCAATCTGGCGTCAGAAGCAAGGGGAGAATCCGGGTACCTGTATATAACTCCGTTAAATTCATCCAGTGCCGCAGTCAATCTTCCTCTGTAATAAAGCTGACTCGCCCTGGTGAACTGCTCAAATGCGCTTCCTGCGAAAGCAAGGCCTTCCGAGTCCAGCATTTCACTACTGCCGCACCCTAAAATCAGAAGGGTAATCAGCAGAAAATATACATATCTAAGGTTCATCAACTACTTCCTCCTGTACAGGTTTAACAAGAACATCTCTGGGTTTGCTGCCCACATGGGGACCCACAACGCCAAGCTGTTCCAGCATATCAATAAGTTTTCCCGCCCTTCCATATCCAACCCTGAATTTTCGCTGTATCATTGAGACTGACGCTCTCTGCTGATGAATAATAACCTTCTTCACCTCTTCAAGAATCGGATCATCAAAATTTAGTACACCGGGGTCATATAAGTTCCCGTGTTCATCATC
>JAGLDB010000146.1 GCA_023145935.1 Candidatus Sabulitectum sp.
CCCATGGATTCAAATTCAATCTTGTCCAGTGACTCCAGCAGGGTTGCGTGAAAGCTGAACATCTCAGAAGAGAAACTTGCTCCAACAATACCACCGTTGCCATAAGTGGATCCTATTTCTCCGGCGGTTGTACAGCCAACAACAGGGCAGGAGAAGGCTTCGTTCATGGACTCTGCGATCTTTGGAAGGTTGTAATCTGCTGAACAGAAAAAGATCACCCCGCCCATTTGATCCATATGAAGTTTTTCTGCCAGTTCGGTAACAGCAGTCTGTTCATCTTTTGATGAGACTTCGGCTCTTCTTGTGTAATCTCCGCTTATCATGATTCTCGTCCTTTCCGAATCTTTTCAGCTTAGATGCAGTGATTGAACCACCATTCCCGGTTGGATACGAAACAAGTGTTAAAGATTTGCGGAAAAGACGATTCAAAACATTTATACGCTAAAGCGAACTCGATGTCCATAAGGATAGTAGGGGTTAAAAAAAGAACAGTTGCACCTGGTTCCTCTCTGATTCAGCCTGGTGTTTGCTGCTATGAATATTACCATGCTCCCGGCTGTTCTGCCAGGATATACCGGAAGTGATGATATCATCAGGTTTCATTTTACAAGTTCGTACCAGAATATCTTCTGAACGTCTTTGAAACAAAGAAGGGACAGACCCGATTTTTTTGACAACTCATCGTTCGGTTTGTAGGATCGCAGCATGATGATTGAAACAAGCCACAACGCCGACATTGAATTTTTGTGTTCTTCTGCCGACATTTCTGTATCGGCAGCGGGGTCTGTATTGTAAAATAATCTGAGTATCAATCTATTACAAATGCCCATGGCCGGAAGGTCGTGGGATTTCTTGCGTTAAGGGGAAGACAATGTCGAATAATGTAAATGGAATTTTAAATTCAATTGGAAATACGCCACTGGTTCAGCTTAGATATCCTGGTCCAGAGAAAGGAGCAAGGATACTGGTTAAGCTTGAGGGGTCTAATCCAGGTGGTTCAGTAAAAGACAGATCTGCTCTGTGGATGGTGAGAGACGCTGTGAAGAGCGGATTTCTTTACGCCGGTAAAACCATTTTGGAGGCAACTTCAGGGAATACTGGAATTGGTCTGGCCATGGTGGGTGCAGCAATGGGGTACAGAGTAAAACTTGTTCTCCCGGAAAGTGTTAGTATTGAGCGTCGACATGTGCTTTCCGCCTTTGGAGCAGAGCTTGTTCTAACCCCTGGTGAGAAGGGAACAGATGGGGCCATTTCCCAGGCTGAAAGACTCTTTGATCAGAATAGTGATACATTTTACATGCCTGATCAATACAGCAACAGAGCGAACTGGTTGAGTCATTATGAATCCACTGCGCCCGAGATAATTAGACAGACATCAGGAAATATAAATGCATTCGTAGCCGGCATTGGAACCGGGGGAACTCTCATGGGAGTTGGACGCAGGCTGAAGGAGTTTTCACAGGAGGTTCGGATAATCGGCGTGGAGCCTGAGATAGGGCATAGTATTCAGGGATTGAAGAATTTGAAAGAATCGGCAAAACCAGCAATATTTGAAGAAGACAGACTTGACTCCGTCATAAGTAAATCCGATTCAGATGCTTTTGCAATGACTAGAGATCTGGCTTTGAGGGAAGGACTGTTCGTTGGGATGAGCGGTGGAGCAGCTGTCAGCGCGGCAATTCAGGTTGCGCGTGACATGAATCCTGGAGAAACGGTAGTAGTGCTTATTGCTGACCGTGGTGACAGATATATTTCAACCGGTGTGTTTCATTCCAGGTGATATGAAAGCGAAGTTCTATTGGCGCACCCTGAAATATTAGCTATTTATTGGGAGAATGAAGTTGCTGATCACATTATTTGTCAAGAGGCACAGAGCAAATGAATACGCATATTTTTACCGTTGACATAGAAAACTGGTATGACGGACTCCCGAATTCAAATGATTTGAGAGCACGTTTCAAAGGACTCTGCTTGATCACTTCAAATTCACATCCATAGATCAATTCTTCTTGGCTTCCTGCGGGCAGAGAATTTGATAGATTCAAATAGATTGTGTCACTTATGCGAAGGGTGCTGAAATGACTGAAAAAATTCCCTCACGGGAAGATGCGTTTGCTTTACTTAAAAAGTACAATTCAAGTGAATCACTCATAAAACATGCTCTTTCTGTTGAAGCAGTAATGCGTCACGTCGCAGAGCAAAAGGGAGAAGATCCCGATAAGTGGGGAGTGATCGGCCTGATACACGATCTGGACTACGAAATGTTCCCGGAGCAGCACTGTACAAAGACCCGTGAGATTCTTGAAGAAAGAGACTGGCCGGAGGAATACATCAGGGCAGTAGTATCCCATGCGTGGGGTATCTGCAGTGATGTGAAACCAGAGTCAGTAATGGAGAAATACCTCTATGCTATTGATGAGCTTACAGGGCTGGTGACTGCCTGCGTGCTTGTGAGGCCCTCCCGGAGCCTTATGGATCTGAAAGTGAAATCGGTAAAAAAGAAGTGGAAGAACAAACATTTTGCAGCTGGAGCCAATCGGGAAGTTATGGAGAAAGGTGCTGAGATGCTGGGGATCCAGATACCTGAGTTGATCCAGGATGTTATTGACGGTATGAGGACAGTTGCGGACCAAATAGGACTGGATGGCAGGAACTGATGACTGGTACTTTTGTTAATACTGCAACAGTTCTTGCTGGCGGACTTCTGGGTACGCTTCTTGGATCAGGGCTATCTGAACGGATCAGAGAGACTGTGATGACTGGAATGAGCCTGGTGGTAATAGCTCTTGGAATAAAGATGACTATGGAAACTTCTAACATACTGATAGTTCTTGGAAGCATTACCATAGGCAGCATTATTGGTGAGGTTCTTCATCTGCAAAGGCGGCTTGATTCCGTGGGTCTCTGGCTGGAAGCTGCGACATCGAGATCTTCTTTTTTAAGCAGGGGTAACTTCAGCCAGGGATTTGTTACTGCAAGCCTTGTGTTCTGCGTTGGGCCTATGACCATAATGGGATCCATACAGGATGGCCTGTCCGGAGACAGTTCACTACTTCTGGTAAAAAGTGTTCTTGATGGATTTGCTGCAATTGCCTTTGCCAGTGTAATGGGCATGGGTGTTACTTTTTCCGCCATTACCGTGTTGCTTGTTCAGGGGGCATTAACACTTGGATCCTCACTTTTCAGTCATGTACTTACCCAGAATATGGTTTCCGAGCTTACTGCCACAGGAGGTGTGATTATGCTGGGAATTGCGATTCACATGCTTGATCTTAAGAGAATCAGGCTGGCCAATTTTCTTCCTGCACTTGCCATAGCTCCCCTGATCGTCTGGATTTCGGGTATAATTCAGGGGTAGTTGTTGCAGAGTTTGCCATGCAGTTCATTTACAGTTAGCGAAAAGAGCTCTTTTGAACAAAGCAGTTTTCTTGTTGATCCTGGTTGTTGTCGGTGCCGGTCTTGGATTTCTCTCTGGAATAATTTCAGCACCGATGGTGTTTGATACCCCTGTGTTCATCTCTTCCATGGGTGCATCTGCTGTACCGGTAACAGTTCCGGATGTACATGGTATGACTCGTGCTGAAGCGCAGAGAACCATTGAAGGCGGCAATCTTATTCTTGCAGGTCAGTGGACCGAGTATGGCGGTTTTGAAACTATGGGAATGGTTGTCAGACAGGATCCTCTTGCAGGAACTCAGGTTCCCCAGGGAGCTCCAGTGAATATTTTCTGGAATGTAGGACCTCTTTTCAGACCCTTCCATCCGGATTCCGTCATTGGTCTTTCAGCCAGCAGGGCAGAAGAAAAAATTGCAGACTGGCAGCTTTATACTGCGGGCAGAACAAGGATTCCTCATCCATCCATCCCTGAGGGAGAGGTAATTGCTGTTGCTCCGTGGTTTGCTGAAAGTATTTCAGTAAGAAGACCTGTAAGACTTCTGGTATCCTCCGGGTGGACAGGCGTTCCTGTTCTGGTTGGGCTTAGCGTGTCCGACGCCGAGAGTATTCTTGTTGGAAGACGGCTTGTTATGAGAATTATTGAGGAACGACAAATATCTGATATTCTCAAGCAGGGAACTGTACTTGAACAGTTTCCCTATTCAGGAGAGAACTACATTTCAGGCGATACTGTTTCTGTTGTTACCGGCGCCATTGGCGGTGCTGGATGGGGTGAGTGGTAGCGGTGGGAACAATTATTGCCCCGTCTCTTCTGGGATGCAGCCATGGGGAACTTGCCGACGCAGCAGCTGGATTGGAGAAAGACGGAGCAGACTGGATCCATCTGGATGTCATGGATGGTGTTTTTGTGCCGGTTCTTACCTTTGGCGCAGGGGTTGCCAGGGCTATCTGTTCCACTGTTTCATTACCTGTTGATGCACATCTTATGGTGGAGCACCCTGCGGATCTCATTGAAAGTTTTGCAGAAGCCGGATGTCGTTACATCACCTTTCATCCTGAGTCATCAGAAAAACATATCCACCGACTTCTGGGAAGAATCAGGGAGCTTGGTTGTTACAGTGGTTTAGCCTTGAATCCTGCAACTTCTCCGGAAATAATCAGATGGGTTGCAGACCAGCTTGACCTTGTTCTGATCATGACTGTTAACCCAGGTTACGGCGGTCAGAAACACATATCTGCCATGCACGGGAAAATTCATGCAGTTCGAGGAATTCTGGATAAAGCCGGTCGAGAGGACGCTTTGATCTCAGTCGATGGAGGAGTTGACTCTTCCAATGCGAAGAAACTTGTTCAGGCAGGAGCTTCCGTTCTTGTAAGCGGTTCATACATCACATCATCTTCAGATCGAGCAGTAGCTATTGATTCTCTAAGGATCAAGTTATGAGAAAAACTGCAATTTTATTCTTTGCGATAATCCTTCTTATTGCCGCATGCAGTACTGCTAATACTTCAAACATTGATGATATTCATGATAGATTGGTTAAAAACAAATGCAGAATTGCCAGGCAGAACCTTATCTTCAGAATTAATGACCTTGAGTACGGAATGGATACCACATTTGTTGAGATCCCCCAATCACTTATCCCGGATTCACTTCTTGTATGCCCTGGAACAGGTTCGATCTACATACTTGAAACAGATGGAAATGACAGAACGATCATCTGTTCTGCCGGACACGGAGCAACATCGTTTTAGACGCTCTTTGACTTCTGAGAGAATTTCATTATAATCACTTGACTTTGCAGGGGGTTTTTGCG
>JAGLDB010000147.1 GCA_023145935.1 Candidatus Sabulitectum sp.
GGCCGGTTGCAGTACAGGTGGAGGGCTACATTTCCGATAACCAGACAACCACCATTATTGCCAACGAAACTATCAGTTTATCGTTCACACTTCGCTCTGCCCTCCGTGCAGGCGAGGTCATGAGCTTCGACAACATCTACTTCGCCTCTGGAAGTGCTAACCTCAAGCCTGAAAGCTATCCCATTCTGGACAGCGTTGCAATTCTACTCAGAGACAATCCTTCTGCAAGAATGCAGATAGCCGGACACACTGACAGCGATGGCGGTGAGAGTTCCAATCAGACTCTCAGCGAACGCCGTGCCCAGTCAGTTCACCAGTATCTCACAAGCAAGGGCATTGCAGGCAACAGGCTGACAACTGTTGGTTTTGGTGAATCCAACCCTGTAGTTGCAAACAACTCCGCGGCAAACAAAGCCCGTAACCGCAGGATTGAGTTTACGGTACTCAGCATCTAGCTGACAAAGATATAGTAAATGGAGCCCGGCCAACCGCCGGGCTCCTCTCTATTTACAGGCCAATTACTTTTCCTTCAAGACAAGCCACGAGGAACATTTCAGGCAACCTGGCTGAGTAGAGAAACTCTCGCATCCCCGGCAATGATTACAGCATGCAAACCGATCTGTTCCGTAGTTATCTCCGTCATAACAGATTCTCAATCAGTCCTGCCAGTTTCTGAATATCCTCTGCTTTGTGATCCGCAACCTTTGAAGAGGATTGATTTCTGCCGTAAAGCACTGTTTTCATCCCTGCAGAATGAGCACCGGTAATGTCGTATTGAACTGAATCTCCCACAAAGAGACACTCTTCCGGAAGAACATCCAGCTTCCTGCTCATAAGTAGAAATATCTCCGGATCCGGTTTTGATAAGCTTATTTCACCGGCAATGAGAATTTCCTGGAAAAACTCTCCTAATCCTGATTTCTCAATTCTCTGTCTTTGCAGCACGCTGTCAGATGCATTGGTGATCAATCCAAGTCTAACTCTACCCATCAGGTTCTTAAGCATGCCTGCTGCACCGGAATATGGTCGTGTCTCTTGAAGAAGCAACTCTCTGTGAACGTCTGTAAAGCGATCTTCCCAGGTCATTTCCATTTTCTTGAATGCATACGATAATCTGTATTTAAACATCAGAAGTGGATCGATCTTTCCGCTTACAACCAGCTCATGGAACTGCATAATTCCTTCAACCGAAGCTTCGGTAAACTCTTCAGCGGTACAATCTGAATCAGTTAAACCATGAATGTACTTAAGGGCAGCAGTGTCTGACTCGACAAAGTCAGCAAGAGTTCCGTCAAAATCAAAGATCACTGCCCGAATCATCGAGTCACCTGCATCTCTCATTGCTGTTGTCAGGGCTTAAGAAAATGTGCAATCAATTCCCTGTGGTGATCCTCAAAATCCTCTACCCGCCAATCCATCACTTGAAACCCGGCAGATTCAACTTCCTTACAAATAGATTCCGGTAATCCCAGATACCTGGCGGTAATACCATTTCTTACCAGGCATCTGCTTTCCCGGTGAAAATACTTTTCCAGTTCCGGTTCCGGTTCTCCGCAGAGTGCAGCCAATACAAACAATCCACCTTTTTTCAGAACACGGAAGGCATTTGCGAAGAACAACTCTCTGTCTGTTCCAATAATGCAATGGGAACAGTCGGCATCCAGAACGAGATCAAAGCAATTGTCAGTGAATGGAAGGTCCAGTACACTACCAACCTGAAAGCAGAGATCAAGGGATTGCAGCTGAGCTTTTTCTTCAGCCCAGGAAATAGCCATGGGCACAATATCAATTCCAGAAACATCAAAACCCATCCTGGCCAGAGCAAGAGATACACTTCCATCTCCGCAGCCCAGCTCAAGCAGTTTTCCATGCTCAGGACGGAAAATCTTTTGCTTATTCTGCCCGTCTTCCACAACATCGCACATTGCCTGAACTGCGGAATCACTGCTCCAGCCTGATCTTCCATCCTGCTTTATCCGCTTGTATCTCCGTTCATGGATTCCCAGATAATCAGTCTTAAACATGTTTCCTTCATCTACAGCAACAAACCAGCAGAAATCTGATCTGTTCCACTAAAGAACCATACATTTCCTTGATATGAATCCCTCGGAGCACTCAAGCCGGTATATGTAAAGTCCAGCAGGTAGAAGTTCGGTGTTCCACTGTACTGTTTGACCACCTTGAACCATTTCACCTTCGTTCAGCACCTGAACAACTCTTCCGGACAGATCATGCACACTCAGTGTTGCCTCACCGGTGAATGGAAGGCTGAATGCAATTGCAGCGGTTCCCACTACCGGATTGGACGATGGTTCATTCAGAAAAAACGATCCGGCGGATTGCCCCTGGCTGATACCGGATGTTTCCCATACAATTATTGTACTGGCTGTTGGAGCAAAACCAAACTCCGGACTGACTGCCTCTAAAAGAATGGTTGTTTGAGTCTCTGAAAGAGGTCTTGTTACCTCAGGGACAAAACAGGCGTTGTTAGGAGTTGCCCAGAGAAAAGTTCTGGTGCCATCGCTGTTCTCCCGGTAAATATTGTAGGTATAAACTTCAGAAGTTGAATGATTCCACCGGAGTCGAATGGCACCGGTTGTGTCATCAATCTGATTGAACTCATCCACATAGAATGAATACGGAGTTGCAGGAATATCCGCCTCTCCCCTTACTACACCGAATCTACCTATGTAGGCTTCATAATCATTTATCGGCGTGGCAGATGTGAAATTGATAGCACCTACTGCCACTCTAGAACCGACGAAAGAACCCAAATTATATATGACAAGGTTCCATCCCGCTTGTGAAGCGTCGTCCACAGTCTGATAGTAGTAGGTGTCAGGATCTTCGGCAAAAGACATGGCAAGTTCCATACCTGACGGCTGGCCTGCAGTTTCAGCATACCAGGCGAAATGCAGAAGATCTTCAGATGCTATTTCAGCATCCATCTTGTAGAGGTAGAGCATTGTCTCGTTTGATGCATTCAAATCACCTGAAACCTTAAGGCAGTTTCCTCCATAGTATGAGTGCTCCCAGTCCATCTCCGGGTAGAGTGCTGTTCCATTGCTTTCAGCGATCCATCTCCATGTTGGAAGAACATCCTGCTGACTCCGGTTGTGCCACTCCAGATCAGAGAGGATCTCGCCGTCTATGGAGTAGTTGTATCCCTGGCCTGTGTTGAAGTTGGTTACGAACGGGAAGGATGTTATAGGAGTTCTTGCGGCGAAGTAACAGGCAAGCCCCTTCCATGGATGGGTTGTATCTGTATTGGAAGGATCGCGATTTGCCCCGCTCCAGAACCTGTTAGCTCTGGTGTAAAAAGCCTGGTGACTTGAGGCATTACTGTAGGTCCAGTTGGGGCAGTAGAAACCCACTGATGTGACATGGTCCCCCCCTTCCGGGAAGAGACCCTCCCATCCAATTCCACCTGTATTGTATCCGCTGGACTGAACATCAATGCCTGCATACAACTCAAAAGGACTCCGGCTGAGAGATGTGGCCAGAGTGGCAGAATTCTGAAGACCGGTTGCGCTCCAGTCAAAATTCAAGAACATCCAATTGGAGACCAGATTCCCTTCAAACTGAAAGAACCAGTCATTGTTTGTATTCAGAGCATTCTGCCAGCTTATTCCCCCTGTTTCAACCATGGAGTCATACCACTGGATATCAAGGTCGGAATTATCCTGAATGTAAAGCATAAAGTCCCGCAAATCCTCAGCAAGCTGGGCATTACCTCCGGCGGTTTCCTGATTGATGAACCAGCCGTCAAAACCGTAGTATTCCGTCATCTCGATCAGTTTGTCTGCAACAGGAAATGCTGACCCGCTCTTCTGAACCAGATCCCACACCCATTGTATCTGCCCTCCATAAGCCAC
The DNA here is from genome assembly GCA_023145935.1 of Candidatus Sabulitectum sp. Next base: position 3,876 of record JAGLDB010000147.1, read on the forward strand.
CGGTGGAAGGAATATTGTTCCGTAAACAGGCACACCATTCCTGTGCCCTGCATCGATCACTCCCGGGTTCGGTGCAAGAATAAGTCCTTCACCGGAACTGCCACCCCAGAATGTAAGGTGATCAACATACTGCCAGTAATTGAAAGCATAAACATCAATACCAGTGCCACCCTGAGATGGGTTGTTGCTGGTTGAAGGGTTCATGATACTGAGAACCCCAACACCCCCCTGATCGGTGGTTGCATGAATGTTACACTGTGTGTCACCATAGGTTCTTGTTGAAAGCTCTACACCGCTTCTGTTGTAAGGAGCATCTTCATCTGTGGATGCAGACCATGAAAGAAGCTCATTGGGAAACCAGTATGAAGCATAGGGCTGACCGGGAGGATCCTGAGCCAATCCCGTACCTACTACAAGTATCATGACAAATAGTACCGTTTTCATTGATTCAATCCCTTCTTTGCTTCTTTTCTTGCCCTTGCGGAAACCCCGGAACCGGGACCGTCAGATCGGGACACAGCAACTGCAACATCTTTACCTACTTCTTCCACAACATGTGCAACCATTGAATGAGTAAAACCAGGACAGAGAACAATTGAGTGAATCTCATTCGCCCGGCAGTATTTTCCAATCTCAGCAATCCTATCACACAAGTCACCTGCAGTCATTGAATGCAGGGTGTATGTGGGTGTTTCAATTACTCTTACTTCATTAGGATCTCCATCAGCCCACTTGGACACATACATGGTGTTGAATTTCATTTTTCTGTCTTTCTGCGTCTGCTTCGGAAGAATTCCTTGAGCATCCTTGCGGATTCCTCTGCAAGAACACCACCCTGCACCTGGGGATAGTGATTCAGATGCTGCATCTCAAGTAGATTGGTTACCGACCCGAATGCTCCAAATCTTTTGTCCCATGCCCCGTAAACAACATTGGGGATACGGGACACAAGAATTAGTCCTGCACACATAACGCATGGTTCAAGGGTAGCATAAAGAGTACAGTCCTCCAGTCGCCAATCTCCCCTGACCCTGCAGGCGGCATTTATTACCAGACACTCAGCATGTGACTGTGGCAGATGCAGTTCTGCTGTTCTGTTTGAATCTCTGAAGACCTCTCCACCCCCGGTAACAAGAACAGCACCAACGGGTACCTCGCCCCTGGAGAGGGCTTTTTCTGCCTCCTCCAGAGCCATTCTCATGTATTTTTCGTTCAGATTCACTTGCCCGCCATCAGTGCTTCTATTTCATCTGGGGTTCTGGGGAAATCCTCTGAAAGAACCGTGTTCTCTGTCTCTCCCACAAGAACATCATCTTCTATTCGTATCCCGATACCTT
>JAGLDB010000148.1 GCA_023145935.1 Candidatus Sabulitectum sp.
CTGTGATCCCATACAGCAGCAGTCTGAGAAGTAACAGCCCTGGCGACTCCAGACAGCGAAGCGAGACACATCAACCAGAAAAAATAAGGCAGTCTCAATGAAGATGGAAATCTGCTACCTGCAACTTTTCCAATAAGGGCAATTATATTAAAAATCATAACACTTAGAAAAAGAGGATTTGTTGGAGAATCGTAAATTGCCAGGAGAAGTCCGGCAACAGTGGCTATCACGGCAAATATCCCCATATTCCATCTTAGTATTTTGTGGACAACGAGTTGTAGAGCAAGACCGAACTTTTTGTTTTTTACTGCCTTGCCAAATAGAGAGAAAGCCGAACCGATCATCCAGCTTACAATCCTCACCAGGCGATGGTACTGCATTGAGTTGTCCGGTGTAGGTTCAGCAGCAACGGCTCTGGAGTTATAAAGGCAGGTATACCCTTGAATCCTTGTGGAAACTGCGGTTTCGAAATCATCAGCTCTGGCAGCGTTTTGTGGCTGGTAGAGGTTCTTGCGAACTGCGAAAACCGCACCGGTGGCGCCAAGGACAGCGCCGATTTTACTTCCCAGAGCCTTCAGCATCTGTTCATAGCGCCAGTAGATAGATTCGCATGTAACTGAGTTCAGGCTGTTCTGTTTTGATCCGTCTACGCAACCCACTTCAGGATTGGCGAAAGGCTCTACTAATTCTCTTACAGTGTCAGGACTAAATTGTGTATTCGCATCGGTAAAGATAAGAATCTCACCATTTGCGTTTTTGGATAATTCCACCATTAGTGCTGATTTGCCCATTCGTTCTTCAAATCTGAAGAAGCGGACTCCTCTGTCTGCGAACGAACTAATGATATCATCTGTACTGTCAGTGGAAACATCTGACGCTGCAAGAATTTCGAAACGGCCCGCAGGATAGTCCTGCGCAAGCAGATTCTGGATTCGCTCTCCAATACACTTTTCCTCATTGCGAGCTGCAACCATCACACTGACCATAGGATATTCTTTAAAAGAAAATCCGTTTTTTTGCGATTTGACAATGCCCAGAAGAAACATGACAAGAGGATATATCACCATGGGCACAAGTATTATGCCCACACATATCCATATTGTTTCAACAAGAAATTCTACCAGAACAACTCCTTCCCGAAAAGCATTCAGGATTTATAGCGAATCCACTTCTTTACCGCAACACGGATAAGCAATGCTTATCAAAAGAGCAAAAATGAGCCAGAAAAAAGCTCCTGTCTGCGGCCATTGAGTCAGGTTGTCAAAAAGTTGGTGAGTCCAGAAAGCGGCAAGTCCACAGACCAGCCCCATACCCAGAGATTTATCGGTACCGCTTTTAAACAGCTTGAATGAAGTAAAAATGAAAGCCATGATCAAGAGCAACAGAGAAATTGCAGAGAACAATCCCCCCTTGTAGGGCATTTCCAGAAAAGTACTGTTCAACCCGCCGAACCTTGTGATCTTTTCTATACTGTCTTCATGCCTTACTTCCCAGAAAGAGTACAAAGCTGTTCTGCCGTGGTAGAACTCTCGACTTCCCCACCCTACTCCAGTCATGGGAGATTCTTTGATAGAATTCATGAACCCCGTGTAAGTGGTATACCTGTGAAGAAGGCTGGTATCCAGCATCAATGATTTTGTATCGCCAAAGACCGTAAGTTGCCTCTTGAATTCTTCTGCATTAAGCAGAATGGCACCTGTGAGTATGGAAAAGGCCATAATCGGAACCCATATTTTTTTTCTGTATCTGTAGACGAGATACGCAAAAGTACCAATAGATGCCGAAAGGAATCCACCTCGAGAGAAGGTAAACAATACATTCTGAAATCCGAGGATGGTTGCTGCGAAAGCAAGGATCTTCCAGCTTTTCTTCTTGAAAAAAAACAAGGACGCAAGCGTTGTGGGTATCATGAGTTCCAGTACACCGGAATATGGATTGGATCCACCGCCAAAGGAGGAATAAATTCTACCGGCAAGTTCATAGCCTGATGCTCTTTCTCCTGTAGTATCCAGATTGCCGGCATAGTATTGATACAACCCGTATAGAGACATGAGAATAAGCATAATCGTAAGCATTTTAAGCATTCGATCAAGCCACTTACCCCGTCCAAACCAATCGTAAATTACTGGGATCAGGAGAGCAGAAAGATAGATCTTGTTAGCATCTCTGATAATATTGCCGATCAAACTATTTGTGTGGTGCATGGATATGAACATAGAAACAAGTTGTGCCAGGAACGCTGCAAAAACCAGATAGACGACCCATGGAAAACGAGGGAAGTCTCTATACCCGGCGAGTTTTACAACAAGATAGAGCAGAAAACAAGACTGAACGGCCATGGTGGCCACTGCGATATAGAACGGCCCGTAATTAAGGGTTATATCTCCATATGTAACTATAAACGGAAGCAGTAATACCCATGTTCGAGGGTTGGGATTATGGAGTATAAGAAATAACAGCACAGGGGCACCAACAAGCAGAACGAGCACAGGTCTGGGAAAATTAAAAAAGAAGTAAAAGTAAGCCAGGGTAAGACCCGATGCCAGAACCAGAGTCTTCCAGGATGGTTTGTAGGGTTCCAGCTCTGTTTGTCGGCTGTCTTCTAAAAGACGAATCACTATTTATACATCCCCGCTAATTGTAATTATTCAGACTCCGGCTGAAAGGTCTGAAACTCTCCAGCCGGAATCTCCAGCTCAGTTCAAACCGGTAACAGCAATAGTAACAACATTCGAACTGCGACTCTCCGCAAAAGCAACTAGTCTTCCGGCAAGAGCAGCCTGAGAGTGGGGATCTCTCTCAACGGCCTCTTCGTAAAGAAGAAACGCAACTTCGAAGTCTCCATCCTCCATGGCATTTCCGGCAAAAGCCAGATAAGCATCCAGAGTGGACGGTATCACTGTTTCCGTCACGGAAGCCAGTAGAACCGCAGGAAGAAGCAGCACCATAAGCACCATAGTCTTCTTCATAACGAGCACCTCCAATTCCTCCGCGTTTTTCATCGGAGCGTCAGGTAACCCGGCCATCCTTCCCCTTACAGGGTTAGGACCCGTGGGCTTTGCGTCCCGGAATTTCTTCCGGTTTGCGATTTACAACGGTAACCCGGCCATCCTTCCTGTTTCCCCGGAACAGGTTAGGACCCGTAGCTTTGCGTCCCGGAATTTCTTCCGGTTTGCCAGACGGTGCTCACCGCCTATTGGAGTATGTTTGAAATCAGCTTCTGAGTAAAGGGGCGGTGGTCAGTGACCACCGCCCTCTGTCGAAACTACATTTGAAATCTATCTGATAACAACAAGTTTTTCAGTAGAACTGAATTCTCCTGCATTCATCCGGATGAAATAGGCACCCGGTGACATGCTGTCAAGAGTTACCTGGTATGATCCAGCTTCAAGGTTTTCAGAAGAATGACTGTGAACAATTCTTCCGGAAACATCGAAAACATCCAGCTTAACTCTTCCACCCACTGGGATACTGAAGCTGATCACAGGGGCAACACTGCATGGATTTGCAGAGACTATGCCGAATGTATACTGTTCAACTGCTTCAGCACCGTGTTCGATGCTTACAAAAGTCCAGCTGATTGTTATGTCTTCCAGAACCGGTAGATCAGTGACATCATCAGTGTGAAGCAAGGCTCTGTACTGTATGAAGTCATCCCCTGACGTGGTGTAGGGAGACAGTGAGCCAGGTGAGGTTATGTCTGAAGACCATGCACCCATATCAGCAGAATCATCTGAACTTCTTACCTGGAATTCAACTGAATTGTTACCGGTTGTGGTTGCAGTCCAGTCAATGGATGTCCAGCCTGCATCCTCCTGAGCATCAAGAATGGATGATTCTACAACGCCATTGCCTACAAGGAGGTCGTGCCACGCTACTTCATCGTAACCACTTTGATTTACCACAGCATCCATGATGCCGTCCTGATTGATATCAAAGGCACCAATGAACATGGTAAGAGGGTTAGCGACAGGCGAACTGTAGACTACATGCTCAGTCCAAGATGTTCCGGTTCCATCGTTCTCGTACCAGATAGCTCCGGTAAAGGTGGCGCTGTAACCACAAACCATCACATCAGAGTCACCATCATCATCGATGTCAGCAGTATTTGCCATCCAGGGGAAATCAAAAACAGCGATGGTGTGTCTTGTCCAGGATGTGCCGATAAGATCAGAGTTCTCGAACCAGCAGAGACTGTCACCACTGCCGCATGGAGCCACTATATCTATGAATGTGTCCCCGTTGAAATCGTTGAAACGGCCTCCTCGGGAGCCATCGAATGAACCGCTGACAGTATGGCGGGTCCATGCATTTCCAATGCCTTCGTTCTCGTACCAGCAGAGTGAGTCTGCGGTATAAAGGCCTACAACGATATCGATATCACCATCGTAGTCAAGATCCATGGCATCATCTATTCGGGGACCGTCTCCGGTACCTATGTCGTGCGCGATCCAGGTGGTTCCTGTGCCATCATTCTGATACCAGCGAAACCAGTCATCGCTGTATGAGGCAATAATTACATCGTTGTAGCCATCATCATCCATGTCTCTTACAACTACACCCCTGCAACCGTCACAAAAGGTTTCGATGTCGTGCTGTGCCCAGCCGCCACCAGTGCCGTCGTTTTCGTGCCAGGAGACACGATCACCAGTACCGGAGCCATAATAGCCAACCACCGCATCCATATCCAGATCATTGTCCATATCAGCGAGAACAACCCTTGAAGGTGAGTTTCCAGCACCGATGTGATGAGTTTCCCAGGAAAAGCCCTCTCCGTCCAGATTCTCGTACCATAACAGAGAATCCGCAGAGTACAGACCAACAAGAAGATCCATATCACCATCGCCATCGATGTCTGCGCAATCTGTCCAGCGGGCAGCATCGGCAAAATCATCTACCATGTGTCTAAGGCTGAGAGCAGCCTCGCCTACCACGGAAAAATCCACGCCGCTGCTGAAATCAAAAGCAGTACCAAAAGTGGTTACAGGCCCTGGTATGCCAGGTCCCGCAGACCAATCTGTCTGGGTTTCGGTTCCGTCAGCGAAGCAGAGCCCCGCAGACACCACCAGTAAAAGTACAAAAAGTTTCATGGAAATCCTCCCTCTTTTCTTGACCATCCCAGGGCGCAGTGTCAGTGATGCGCCGCAGTTCTGTACAGAAGTCATATTCTATGCTCTGCCAATATTTTCAGTAAAAATCA
>JAGLDB010000149.1 GCA_023145935.1 Candidatus Sabulitectum sp.
TATCTGGGTGATGTGAATTAGTTTATAAGAACAGCCTTCACACTGTCGCTGCAACTATCTGTCTGTAGCCTGATGATGTAGGTTCCAGTTGGAACACTCTCACCTGAGTTGTTTAAGCCATTCCAGACAACGGAATTCAAACCTGAAGTTCTTTCGCTGTTCGCAAGGGTTCTGACCTCTCTGCCGGACAGGTCATAAACTATCAGCGATACATGGTTGTTCTGGTACAATTCAAAGCTGATCACAGTAGAGGAACTGAATGGATTCGGCGAGTTCTGATTCAATAAAAGCCCGCTTTGTGGAAGGCCACCTTCATCTTCTATGCCGCTTCCATCATCGTACTCAAAAGCTCCAACATCCGGTGCAGAGCCGAAGTACTGACCCGGAGTCATGTTAACAAGTGTGTCTCCGCCCAGCACAAAGAAATCTATTCCTGTGTCGATACAGGCGGATGTGGCAAGAAGATTGAAATCAAGATTGTCAGGATCAACAAACTGAGGGTCTTCGTAGAAGTTGTTGGTGCCTGTTGCCCCGCAGGACATGTCCAGGTCGCAGTAGTATGCCTCTGCGTAACCTGCCATACTCAGGTAAACATCATTACTGTACATGCCGGGGTTATCGTAAACAATGGTATTCACAAAGTAGCCTGTTCCATACGCAAGAAATACTCCTCCTCCATCACCGTTCACTGCTGAGTTCTCAGAGATAGTACAGTTTATCAAGAAGAGCGTATTGCCCGTGCCAAGGGTTTGAATTGCCCCGCCGCTTGAATACATCGTGTAGTTATCGGCAAAAAGACAGTGGTCAAACACTGTTCCTGCTACCATGTAGCCCGAGACAGCACCTCCACCGTACAGACAATCATTCTCTATAAACTGGCAGTTTGTGAATTCTGAATAATTGTCGGCGGAAAATTTTATTGCCCCGCCTTCTCCGTAGGCATGGTTTCCGGTGAAGATACAATCGGTGAAAATACTTTCCGTTGTGGAGAAAGCATAAATTGCTCCACCCATACCGTTGTTTTCTCCTGTGGCATCGTTGTTGGCAAACAAGCAGTTTGAAACAACTGCATTGGAGGTGAGCAGCGCAAGCCCTCCTCCGTGGATATCAGGGTAATCACCAGAAGTTTTTCCGTATTCTATTCTGCAGTATGACAGGGTACAGATGTCATCAGAGTCGACCCGTATTCCGCCCCAGCCCGTTGCCTGGTTATCTGTTGTGAAGTAAATGCTGTCGGCCTCGGTTCCAACAGCATGCAGTTCTCCGTTTACGGTAAACTTGTAGTGTCCCTGGAGGTTCACTTCTACGCCGGGCTCTATTGTAAGAAGAAGACCTGCTGGAACAATGATCTCTCCTGTGACCTCATAAGGGGATCCTGCAGCTGTCCAGCTACCGGATTGATTCCCGTGTACAACTGTTTGAGCCAGTGCGATTACCGGGAAAACTAATACAACCAGTAGGGTCACTGTTTTTTTCATGCAACTATCCTCTTTATTTGTGCTGTTTTGTTTTTGCTCTATTCTTAATATATGAAAGAAATATTTTCCAGTCTTGAAAGCACAGAGCGAAAAAACCTCCAACGGCACCGGAAGTGGCAAGTCCTACCGGACATCCAGGTTGTCCACAGAAAGGACAGACAGAATAGGCTGCGTACAGGCCGGTGAAGCCAAGCCATAACCCTATGAACCTGAATAGATGACCGAAAGGAGAAACTTTCCGCACAGGTGCAGGTGTAGTCTCTTTCACTATTTGGTCTCCCTTCTTCTTTAATGAAATATATCTAAATCGCACAAGCCAAAATATATATTCAGCGTCAACCATTACCATCTGGAATATGCTGCTACTCTTTCAGCAGAGAAATTCGTTATCTATGATGTGGGGTATTCTGTATGGAATGTACTTCAGATCGCAATATGGGCAACTGCGGTTTTACTTACGAACCGTGCTCCAGGAAGGATATGATTCCAATGAAACTTAAACCTAAACTTAATTTGATACTGGTATTATCTATTTCCCTTCTGTTACTCTCGTGCGGGGAAGATGCAGCCGGACCTTCTGATCCCTATGATTTGTGGTATTCGCAGCAGAATGAATCAATTGTTTTTCTCTCAAAAGCCCATTCCTCAGAAGGAGAACTGTATCTTCTGGATAAATCCGGTGATGTTACAAGACTTACTTTCAACAACAGACACGAGAACAATCCTGCCATCTCCGGTGACGGCACTATGATTGCCTTTCAGGCAGGTGACCAGTACGACATGAGCACATGGGAGATCTATGTGCTGGATATTGCTTCAGGTGCAGAAACCAGACTGACTGACAACAGCTTTATTGAAGCTCATCCTGACTGGGGACCGGGAGACAGCCTTCTTGTATTCAGTTCCTGGCATGACTCTACAGGAGCCCCAACAGGAGCTGCAGACATTTTCACCATGCACTCTGACGGAACACATGTAACCAGGCTGACAGATTCACCATGGGAAGACAACGATGCGGAATGGTCTCCGGATGGAGCGTTCATTGCATTTAAATCAAACAGAATAACACAGATAGCTGCCCGGGAGGAAATCTTTGTGATGGACGCCGACGGAGCAGATCAGAGACGACTTACAACCACCGTGGGATGGCAGTCTGACCATGATCCAAGCTGGAGCCCGGACAGCAGAACAATTGTTTACAGCCACTACAACGGTTCACGGCAATGGTTCGATATAGCAGATCCGGATATTTTTGTGAACAACTGGAATGAATTGATACCATGGAATATCTGCTCGGTTGATCTGCAGGGAAACTCTGAACAATTAACAGATGTTGTATACATTGCAGGGCTTCCAGTGTTTTCTGATGATGGAAGCAGTATTCTCTTTCTGAGAATGGATTTTATCTTTGACACATCTGGAGAACTGATAGGTGCAGACCATCCTCTAATTCTTATCCCTGAGAGTGGTGGAACCGGTGAGCAGCTGATACCGGATGATGAGCACACAGGCACGCTGGAGTATCATGACTGGTAAGCAGAGCTTACGTAGTGCCGTTTAGCGTTTTCTTCATTCTCTGCAGTCCGTTATCTTTTGTCTCTTGAAGTTCCCAGCCGTTCTTTTCATAGAAGGCTATTGCCCTGTGGTTCTGCTGGTGAACATTAAGGAAGATCACTTTGCAGTTCCCGCTGGATGCCAGCTGCACAGTTCTCTCTATGATCAGACCTGAAGCTTCGGTACCCCGCATTTCGGGAATCAGATAACAGAACTCAAGTAGAGCATTCTCAGGTTGATTCAGCATGGGGAAAGCGCTGAGATAGCCGACCGGTTTATCGCTAAGGTAAAGAAGAGAAGCGAATTCCTTACTCCGGGATTGTATTCGTCTTACCGCTTCAAAGTAGTATTTCCTCTCAATGGCAACATCTACTTCAGCGTCAGGTATGACCTGTTTTGTTTCAACAAGCCATCCAAGAACAAGTTCAAGATCCTTCTTTTCCTCAAAAGGTTTAAATTCGAAGTTACCGTCCATGTCGTCTCCTCATGATACCCGGGAGTACAATAATACTCCCGGGCTCACTGTGCTCTATAGATTCCTTACAGCTTCAACCAGGTTTTGTGCCGGGTCGCCTTCTGCCGGTTCAAATTCTTCACCTGTGATCATCTCAAAAAGGGTGATGTATCTGGATGAAAGCTCTGTAACAAGGTCAGCGGGAGCTTCAGGAAGTACTTCATCCTTGTATGGATCGCAATTATCCTTGAACCAGAGACGGAGAAATTCTTTGTCGATATTTTTAGGATCAAGCCCGGAGTCAAGCCGTTCCTGATAGCTTTCTGCAAGCCAGTAACGGGAGCTGTCCGGTGTATGGATCTCGTCAATTAGAACGATGTTTCCGTTCTCATCCTTACCCATTTCGTATTTGGTGTCCACAAGTATAAGACCGCGTTTTGCGGCTGTTTTTACACCGAATGCAAAGAGTTCTTTTGCGATCCTGGATGCATTGTCCCAGTCTTCCTGTGTCATGAACCCCTCGGATATAATTTCCAGCGGAGTGATGGACTCATCATGCACTTCACTCTTGGTGGTGGGTGTTATCAGTGCCACAGGGAATTTTTCATGTTTTACCATACCGTCAGGCAGAACATTACCGCATATGTTTCTGTCACCTTTGTTGTAAAGGGTCCAGGCACTGGTGCTGCTGCTGCCGGTGAGGTATTCCCTCATAACGAACTCGATTGGGAAGACATCCATCTTTTTCCCCAGTGTAGCATTAGGATGGGGTATGCTGATAACATGGTTGGGTACAATGTGTTCTGTCTGCTTGAACCACCAGGCACTCACCCGGTTAAGAACCTGGCCCTTGAACGGTACAGAGGCAAGAACCCGGTCAAAGGCGCTCTGTCTATCTGTTGTTATAAGAAGGAGCTTATCTCCAAGGTCATAAATATCTCTGACCTTGCCTCGCTTGCATTTTCCTATTCCCAGTTCTGCAGTTTCAGTGAGACAGTTGTTCAGGTTATCTCCGATTACAGCTTCCTTGTTTCTCATTCTTCCTCCTGAATAAAAAGATTTGTCTATTTCATAGCAGTAAAATACAGAATTAGCCTCATGGCTGCCCACCTTTGTATATTGCCGGTTCAAACCGTTAAAAAAGGAGAACTTATGACCTTACCGGAAGATAGGAATCTTACCTGGCATGATCATGCAACAGGAAGAAAAGATATTGAGGAATTGAATAACCACAGAGGTGCCACAGTGTGGTTTACAGGTTTAAGTGGATCCGGTAAGTCTACAGTAGCAGACTATGTTTCCAGAATGCTTCATGCCCGAGGTGTTCGTACTGCTATTCTTGATGGGGATAACGTAAGACAGGGATTGAACAATGATCTTGGTTTTTCTCCTGAAGACAGAACTGAAAATATCCGCAGGATCGGTGAAGTAGCAAAACTGTTTACCAGTTTTGGAATAGTGAATCTTCTGGCATTCATCAGCCCCTACACTGCAGACAGAAACAGGGCCAGAGAAATACAGAGAAATGGAGACTTTGTAGAGGTTCTTGTTGATGTGCCGCTGGCAGTTGCTGAAGAAAGAGATCCCAAAGGTTTGTATAAAAAGGCAAGAGCCGGAATAATTCCTTCTTTCACTGGAATCAGCGCTCCTTATGAGGTGCCTGAGAACCCCGAGGTCCATCTTCACACAGAGAAAGAAACTCCTGAAGAATC